>CAYVXP010000022.1:0-10605 GCA_964455165.1 uncultured Gammaproteobacteria bacterium | reverse complement strand
CCGCCTCCTCCGCCACCAGGATTATTACCTGGAGGTGTAGTAGGTGGAGTCGAAGTAGAATTATTATTTCCTTGATTACCATTATTAGAAGAATTTCCGTTGTTACTGCCGGTAAATTTCTTATCAGAAATTGATATCAACTTCAAATTATTATTAGTAATACCTAGAGATAAGAACCTCATGATATTGTAGGCAGCTTCTCCATCCTGCATATAGTATCTTTTACCATCTTTAGGATTGATGTACCAAGCTTGTCCTTGTTTTTCTACTTGTAAGAGGATATATCCTTTTAATCTATTTACTAGATTATTATCATAAACTAATTTGTTAGGACCTAAGGGGCTAAAATTGTTCTTAATTTCTTCACCATCTTTAAAACCATCACCATCAGTATCAGCTTTGTTAATATCAGTATCTAATCCTTTTTCTAGATTATCAGAAAGGCCATCTCCATCTGTATCTACATCATTAAACCTTGCTTCTATACCTACTGGTATCTTGGCTAAGTTAGCATTGGTTATACCTAGAGAGAGTTCACGCATAGCTTGGTAGGCTACTGCGCCGTTTTGTAGATATACTCTTTTTTGTTCTTTGGGGATGATGTACCAGGCTTCACCTACTGACTCTACTTGGAGGAGGATGTAGCCTTGGAGACGAGAGCCTAAGGAGCTAGCAGCAGAACTTGAGTTGATACCAAAAAGGAAGGTAAATAGGAAGATACCTAGCCATAAACCCTTATTTTTAAATACTTGTTTTAACATATATGTGGATGTGATTAATTTTTATTAAGCCTAAATAAATTATACCATAAAAAAGAAATAAAAAATGGCCCTAACCCAACTTGGATTAAGCCAATATTTACTTACATTTAATATTTTAGCATATTTTTCTAAAAAAATCAAACTAAGGAACTAGCTCCTCCCAAGCACAATCTTCTATTTCTTGATTACAGCTATAACGTACTTTGCGAGTAGACTTGGTAGTACTAGCCGTTGATTCAATATTAGAGTTACACTGATAATCTTCACCGCAGCCCTCTGGCCAAGGTGTGATAACTAGATTAGTGTTAGAAAAACTAAAACTAAATCCGGAATCAGTCGTATGTCTTTCGGCAAAATATATTTCTACTATATTATCACCAGCGGTAAAATATAAACTTCCAGCTACCGTAAAAGCGTCGTGGGTGCCGCTATTGTTGACCACCACTAAACCATCCACTAGAAGCCACGAATCATCGTCAGAGGCTAAAGAAAAATTATAATAACCACTACTGGGGGCCGTCACTTTGGCTCGCCAATGTGTACCAAAATGAAAATCGTGGGCATTGCCCTCTTTATTTTCCCAGATAGTACCATCATAAGGAAACCAAGTGTCTAATGTAGGCCCAAAAATAAGACTAGCATCTAATTTTTCATGTGTTTTATAGGTATCATCAAACCAATCGTGTTGAGTTGGTGATGGAGTGGGTCCTGGGTAAGGAAAAATTTCCATGTCCGGGTGATTCTTAGAATAATTAAAATATTCTCCCCACCAACCACTACCAACAGGATTCTGACACTGTGGTGGTAAATCACAAGTACCAGAGACATTGATAAATTCGCTAGTGGAAGTGACATTGCCTATACTAAGCTCTGGAAAAGTAAAATTGTCTGGCTCTTTCCGTAAACGAATCAAAGCCTCACTCACTCCAGATTCAGCACTATAAAAACTTTGCAAAGAATCAGCAAAAGACTGGACACCAGAACGACTATCCATGACCACTAGCATCAACGATAAAACAATAGACAAGACAACGGCTGCTACTACTACGGAAGAAATAAGCGCCGCTGATCCTTGATTATATTTTTGCCAAATTTTTTTCATGATTACCTAATACTTAAAAAAGTGTTATAAGTCCTTTGCACATAACCATATTGATTTCCAGGAACTCCATAGGTGAGTGTAAATTGCAAAATAATACCTTGGTTAGTCTGACCATAATTATCATTCATCGGTGTCAGAGTAATATCGCTCACCTGAACATTGTCGGAGTTTAATAAATGTGGAGTGGCAGTAGACTGATCGGGGTAGCCACTACCTGTATCCTGAGTTTCTCGGTAAACAAAATTTTCATTTTCAATAGCTAGATTAAAACGCCTACCTGGTGGCACATAAAACATTATGTTTTGCGAACCACCGCCCAAATCATCTATGGTGCCGACATTGTGTAGTTTGTTTAACATAAAAGACATGATATATCTAGCGTTTCTAGCTACCACCTCTTCTGATTTAAACATCCGTTTAGAATTAAAAATATTAATCACCAAATTAGCAATCATTAATAAAAGCATGCTGGTGATAAATAAATATACTAGCGTCTCTACTAATGTAAAACCTTTTTTATTTTTATTGATATTTATCATGGATAAACAGAATAGCTTATAATCACCTCTTCCAAGGTTGGTGGCTGTAAACTATTGTTATTTTCTAATAATAATTTATAACGGATATAGCGCTTATTCAGATGCGTGTTGTAATTTATCAACTCGCCTGCTCCATTAGTATAATAACTAGCAGCTGTGCCATCCGGCCCAACATATGACCATGGTCCAGCAATATTTTCACTAGTGGCTAGCTGAAACTTGATAGCCGTATTGACCGGAGCTGTACCTGTCCACTTGATCCAATTGTAAGCAACGTGAGCACTGCCAGTATCTAGAGTTGAAGACTCAATATAGCCAGAAGCAGCATAGTCACAATTGGCAACCAAGGTAGAGACTATAAAAAATTCCTGATTATTACCGGTGGTGCCGGCGTAAATATTTGAGCAGTTCGCTGTCATTCCATAAATGTAACCAGTCAAATCAAAACTAGAAACTGGCTTCACTGTCGATGGATAACTGATATCGACTACTCTTAATTCTTCGCTGGCTAAAGCTGTGCCCAATAAAGCGTAGGGCCCAACTATACCAAAAGAATAAACATCGGCCCCTACTTCGTAATAACCCATCAAAACTGGATTAGCTACATCTTCAAAATTTATAATATACAATTCTGCCCCACTGTTGCTACGAGTAGAAACATAAACTCTATCACCGCGCACTTTGATATCAGTCGCTTGTAAAGAACCACTTAAATTATATTGACCGGCTAAAAATATATTAGCTGGATTGGTGATGTCAATCACCTGTAATTCTTTGGTAGAATCATTGGTTGCTACATAAAGATAATTTTCATTCAAAAATAATTCATTGGCAGTCGAGCCAACACTTAGTGTATCTAATTGTTGCGGGCTATTTGGGTTAGTAATATTATAAGCATAAACCGTAGAGCCCTGCGCAATATACGCTTGATTTTGATTTACCACTACATCCAAAGCATCGCTACTGCCACTCAAGCCAATGCGAGACAATCTTTGAATACTAGCTGGATTAGAAATATTAAATACTTGAAATTCATAACTATCATCACGAGTAGTCAAATAAGCGTAGTTGCCCTGCACTACTACCGAGGTGACACCAGCTCCGACATTGTATTGACCAAGTAGGGCTGGATGATAAACGTCCGCTACATTTAATATATAAAATTCTGATCCAGGGCTACCTGTATTATTTTCAGTAACCAAATAAGCAACATTATTTACTTCAAAAACATCGTTGTTATCAGAAGTGCCCGGAGCATCATAGACAGCTGTGGTGGTCGCTATATTCCAATTCAAGGTACCAGATATCAAAGTAGCAATGCCAGGAATAGTCACGTCGGCTCCGGTATTTTTACTAAAAAACTTAGTGTTGTCCGACCAATTACTTTGACCCTCTCCTCCTACCCAATCTTGCTGTGTCCAGCGATTGGCCTGAAAACGAGAAATGTTTGTTTCTAATTTTTCATGCTTAGTGGATCCTGCTTTACTCAGCCAATCAATAGTGACTGTAATTTTTTTAGTATCAGGATCAATATTTCCGCTATTGCTAATAGCTCCATACACGTTACCCTGAGAAACCGATTGTCTACTCACGCTACTTACCACTACTGTTCTGGTATATTTATTATCCAATAATTCTCCGCCAGCCACGATATCCCAAACATTATTATTTTTTACCAGATGATGATCACCAATTGTCAATTGATCCCAGGTGATCAGCTTGGCTGCCTCAATTCCTTCTACTGCATAATACAAAGCTTGCGTGCGTTCATCATTTATTCTACGAACATGGCTATTGAACTGGCTAATATTAAAAATACCCGTAACAATGACCGCTATAAATGCAATGGCAATCAGTATTTCTATTATTGAAAAACCTGATTTTTGATTTTTAATTAATTTGACCATTATCTTGGATTGATATTATTTTTGTTTTTGTAGCATCAGTATTTGCCACGACTGTGATTTGACCAGTATTGACCGTCTGACCAGTGTACTTAGAAAAAACTAAATCCGCTCCGTAACCAGCCGCTCCATCAGACAAAGTTGTACTTGGATTTAATATTTGTACACCACGTAGTTCTTTGATTTTGTTATCAGGATTGGCTACATCATAAAATGATCCAGAAAATAAAACATATTGATTTGCCTCTAGATGTACTCCCCAATTTTTATTTCCGGCAGCAGCGATAGCCTTGGCTTGAGCCAAAGAAATTGTACTTTTCAGCTCATCGCTTGAATTCACCAAGGTAACTTCTTTTTGCCAATTGGCATACGAAGAAAAACTAAAAAGTGAAATAATAGCAAAAAGACCCAAAACAATAAGTAGCTCAATATAAGTTAAACCTAAGCTCTGTTTAAACATTTTATTCTGAAAAACTTTGTGTCAATTCATACATCGGTGATATGACAGACAAAGCAATGAAGCCAACGGCCACTCCAACCAAAACTAATAAAACTGGCTCTATGATGGTTGAAAGATTGGCTAACACATTATTCACTCTTTCCTCGTAATATTCTTCTATCTTGATCAAGATTTTTTCTAACTCTCCGGTTTCCTCACCGACATGGCAAAGCTGTATTGATAAAGAAGAAAATAACTGCGGACGATCAGACATGGCAGCTGACAATGATTTACCTTTTTCTAGCTCGGTGGCCATTTTTAATATTTCTTGTCGATAATATAAATTTGGCACTGTTTTTGCTACGATATCCAAGCATTTTACAATAGAAAGACCAGCTGCCAACAGGGCGTGAAGGTTACCAGCAAAACGAGACATGCAAAGCTCCCTAATCAAACTACCAACAAAAGGTATTTTGAGCGTCGCCTTGTGCCAAGCTAAACGCACGGCATAAATACGAAATAATAAAGTAAGACCTAAAATAAAACCGACTAGGCCAGCAATCATGTAACCATAATAATATTTGGTGGCCCACAATAACCACTGCACAGATGACAAAATAATTGGTAATTTTACATCGGCTTCAGCAAAGACATCGATCAATTGAGGAAAGACAAAGAAGGCTAAAAATAAACTAACACCAAACATAGCCACGATAACCACACAAGGATAAATAAGGGCACCGATTACTTTAGAGCGCAATTGCCTTTGTGATTTTATGATGCCAGCCAAATGACCAAGAGACTCCGATAGACCACCAGTACTCTCACCCACCTCTACAGCTGAGACAATCATCTCGGGAAAAACCTTGGGATAATGCTTCATACTATCCGACAAGGACTGACCATTTTCTATGGTGTCATAAATATGATCTAAGATATTTCTAAAATATTTATTCTTGATTTCACTACTGATTGTTTTCAGGGCAGGTGCCAAAGCCAAACCAGCCTTGATCATGGTAGACAAGTTGTCCAACAATAACATCTGATCAGCTGAGCTGACTCGACCAAACAAAAACTTTTTAGGACCCTTTTTCTTTTTTAATTCCTTTTTACTGTTTTTATCTGGTATGCCCTGCAATTTTTTGGCTAACTCCGGCTTTAATTTTGTTTTCAGTTTTCCGGTATCATCTATTTTATGATGTTTGATGTCTAAATACTCCATATTTACCCTGTTAAATAAATTTATTTATTTTTGTTTATTTATTATACGAAATATTATATTTTTACTCCCGCTTGATGCGCAAAACTTCTTCGATAGTAGTCACTCCTAGTAGAGCTTTTTGCATACCATCTTCAAAAATAGTGATCATACCCTCCTCCATGGCTGTCTTTTGAATTTCATTTGATGAGGCATTGCGGATAATACATTTTTGTACAGCATCAGTGTTTTGTAATAATTCCAAAACACTAACTCTCTTGGAATAGCCCGATTGATGACAACGAGTACAACCCTTGCCACGATAAAAAGTCAGCTCACCAAAAGTTTTTATTTTTTCATCAACCAATCCCTGGCTCTTAAAACGCTTGAGCATGGTATCGAGATCAAATTCTTTGGCTAGACTCTTGAGCTCTTCTTCGGTCAACTTAAAGCTAAAAATACAATCCAAGCAAATGCGTCGCACCAATCTCTGAGCAATGACAATATTCAAAGTAGATGAAACTAAAAATGGCTCAACATCCATGTCCAATAAACGAGGCGGTGCTCCAGCTGAGTTATTGGTATGTAGGGTAGAAAGTACTAGGTGACCAGTCAAAGCAGCGCGCACAGAAATCTGAGCCGTCTCTTTATCTCGAATTTCTCCGATCATGATGACATCGGGATCTTGCCTCAGTAGAGAGCGTAAACCGCTAGCAAAAGTATAGCCAGCCTGGGCATTGACCTGCGTCTGATTGACCCTATGGACACCGTATTCTATAGGATCTTCGATGGTACAGATATTCACCTCTTCTGTGTTCAACATATTCAATACAGCATAAAGAGTGGTGGTTTTTCCTGAGCCAGTTGGACCGACTACCAGTATCATACCAAAAGGTTTTTCTAATTGCTTTTTCATGATGGCAGTATTCTGATCAGAAAAACCAATGTCTTCTAGATTCATGTTTTGAGCCTCGTCAGTCATCAAACGCATAACCACTTTTTCGCCATAAAAAGCTGGTATGATAGAAACACGAACTGACTCCTCCTCTTCTTCTATTTTGAAAGAAAAACGGCCGTCCTGAGGCACACGATGTTCATCGATACGCAAGTTGGATAATATTTTTATACGAGCTACTAGCGCATTATGAATATTGGCTGGCAACTCTACTACGTCATGCAAATCACCATCGACGCGAAATCTGACCACCACAGCATCGGGCAAAGCTTCAATGTGTACGTCTGAAGATTGCTCAAACATGGCGTACTCCATGATAGCGTCGACAATCTTGATAATTGGCACGTCAGTTTCGGTGGTCTCGCCGTCTTTAGATTTTATTTTGGTATTGATGATGTCATAAATCTCTTCTTCGATGTTTCTCTGGTAAAGACGAGAGGCAAAACGAAAATTTTTATGACTAGTCATGAAAGGCACTATGGTCTTTTTCGTAGCCTGCTGAATCATTTGTAGATTTTCTGGATTGCGAGGATCAACAAAAGCTACTTTTAGGTTTTGACCATCGATAGCAAATGGTATGGCTGAAGCAGCCTGAGAAATTTGCGGATCTACTTCAGCTAGGGCTAGTGGATCCAACTTTCTTTTACGTAAATTCACAAAAGGAACCTTCAAAGCATCACCGATAACTTCGTATAAATATTTTTCATTATAAAAACCACGCTCAATCAAAATTTCTTCAACACCTCGACGTCTTCTTTGAGCTCTTTTTTCAGCATCAGTCCAATCCTTGTCCTTAATCACTCCTGATTTTATCAGAATATCTTTGAGTTCTTCTGGAGAAATTGGTAAAGTCAATGCCATATTTAAATAGAAAAAAATTTATTACAAAATTTATTTAGATTTATTCTTATTATAACATTTTTTACTCAAAAAACAAAATGAATATACCTAGTTAATACACAAACTTATGGATTGACTAATAAAGCATTTTCTACTATAATACGGCAGTTAATTAACTGTTAATATTTCTATGCAAATAACTAAAACTCCCCTAGCCAAAGGCCAATTAGAATTGACCATCACCGTAGAAACTAACGAATTGGAAAAATATCTTATTTCGGCTGCTACACGTTTAAGTAAAAAAAATAAACTACCAGGTTTTCGACCAGGTAAGGTGCCTTTTGACGTTGTTAAAAGTCAATTTGGTGAAGAGGCTATCTATCAAGAAGCTAGCGATGAAATAATTACTAAAACATACTACCAGGCTATTACTCAGGAAAAAATACCAGTTGTCGGTAAAGCTAAAATAGATATCACGCAACTCAAGCCACAAAATTCTGTCATCTATAAAGCTATAGTGGATGTTTTGCCAAACATTGAGCTTGGTGATTGGCAAAAAATAAAAGTTGAAAAGAAAGTTGTAGATGCTACTACTGAAGATATGGAAAAAACTATGGAGCAGCTACAAAACATGAATGTCAAAGAAGTAGCTGTTGATCGACCAATCCAAAAAGGTGATAAAGCAGAAATTGATTTTGCTGGCACCATTGATAGAGTAGCCATTGAGGGCGGCACTAGCTACAAATACCCAGTGATCGTTGGTGAAAACCAAATGATCCCCGGTTTTGAAGATAAATTGATTGGTCTAAAGATTGGTCAAGAAGTAGATTTTTCCATCCCCTTCCCTGAAAAATATTTTCAAAAAAATCTAGCTGGCAAATCAGCTGACTTCCACGTCAAAGTCATAAATGTATTAGAAAGACAAAAACCAGAAGTCAATGATGACTTAGCTAAGCACTTTGGATTTGATAGTGTGGCTAAATTAACAGAACAGCTCAAAGATAATATCAAAAAAGATAAAGAACAAAAAGAAGAGCAAAGAGTAGAATCTGAGGCCATCCATGAAATCATCAAAACTATCACTGTCTCTGAAATACCAGAAGGATTGATTGATAGCGAAATACACAAAATGATTCACGAGCTAGAGCATAGCGTCAATGGACAAGGCTTAGATTTGGATAGCTACCTAAAATCAATCAATAAAACTCACGATGACTTGCATACTGATTTTCGTACTCAAGCCATCGAGCGTATCAAGGCTGCTTTGGTCCTCAAAAAAATAGCCGAAGAAGAAAAAATAGTAGCTGAGGAAGATGAAATCAAAGCCGAAATTGAAAAACAAAAAATACAGTACAAAGAAGATAATGAGTCTCTAAAGCAAATAAACGGCCGTGAAAATTGGGAATACTTGAGTAATGTCCTAACCAACCAAAAAGTTATCAAATTTATCTCCGAAAAAATTATAAAATAATATTCACCCCTCTGCCCAGCCGCCTATATAGCGGCTGGGTTTATTTTTTTACTAAGCGGTGTTAAGCTTGGTAAATAAAGTAAAAAAATATGTCAGATTTCCAACCCCTAGCTGATCGTGTGCGCCCCAAAAAACTCTCCCAATTTTATGGGCAAGAGCATATTTTGGGTCCAGACAAGATATTGACTCAAATGGTCAAAAATCAATCTTTGAGCTCTTTGATTTTTTGGGGTCCGCCAGGAGTCGGTAAAACTACCTTAGCTAAAATTTTGAGCCAAGAATTAAATTGTAAATTTATTGCTACTAGCGCTGTCCTGATTGGCACGCCAGAAATAAAAAAAATAGCTGAAGTTGCAGGTTCTGATGCAAGCTTTTTTAAAACTAAAACTATTTTATTTTTGGATGAGATTCATCGCTTCAACAAAGGCCAACAAGATGTCCTACTCCCCTATGTAGAAAGTGGCACCCTGACTCTGATCGGTGCTACTACTGAAAATCCATCATTTAGCATCAACTCTGCCCTACTTTCTCGCTGTCGAGTCTTGGCTTTGAAATCTCTGACTGAAAAAGACCTGAAAAAAATTCTGGATCAAGTTTTACAAGATAATGAAAATGGTTTAGGCAAACAAAAAATTTCTTTAGGCGATCAAGCTGAAAAAATACTCCTGAGTTTCGCTGGCGGTGATGCCCGTAAACTACTGACGGCTTTAGAAATTGCCAGCTCCAGTAAAGAAAATTATGAGCTATCCGAAAAAGATATCAGGGAAGCCATCCAAAGCTCTGTGCTCTACTATGATAAAAATGGTGAAGAGCATTATAATATTATTTCGGCCCTACACAAATGTTTACGCGACTCTGATCCTGATGCGGCCCTCTACTGGCTAGCTAGGATGCTAGAAGCTGGTGAAGATCCACTCTATGTCGTCCGTAGATTAATCCGCTTTGCTTCTGAGGATGTGGGGCTAGCTGATCCACAGGCTTTGATCTTAGCAACATC
Source organism: uncultured Gammaproteobacteria bacterium (assembly GCA_964455165.1). GTDB lineage: Bacteria > Patescibacteriota > Patescibacteriia > UBA1558 > GWA2-36-10 > CALMZN01. The sequence goes on along the minus strand of CAYVXP010000022.1, from coordinate 399 downwards.
TGCTAAAGATGCTGTGCACTTTATTGGTATGCCCGAAGGTAAGCTTGCTTTAGCTGAACTGGTTGTGTATTTGGCTAAAGCTACCAAATCTAATGCTATCTATACTAGCTATGCCAAAGCAGCCCAAGATGCCAAGAACTCCAGTCACCTTGGAGTGCCACTGGTCTTGCGTAACGCGCCGACAAAACTCATGAAAGATTTTGACTATGGCAAGGGCTACAAATATGCTACAGATGCTAACAGTGAAGATATCAAAAAACAACAGCATTGGCCTGATGATTTTCCACCTAAAAAATATTGGCCAAATATATAATATGTTATAATTTATCCATGCCAAAACTCGCCGTAATTTCTGATGTCCATGATAATTTAGCTAATCTAGCTAAAACTTTATACTAT
>CAYVXP010000021.1:10544-10862 GCA_964455165.1 uncultured Gammaproteobacteria bacterium | reverse complement strand
ACCAAAAGCTAGTATTAGATAAAATATTGGCGAAAGAAAAAATAAGCCCAACGCAAAACCCATTCCCTTATTAAACACCTTGGCTGTTTCCAAGCAAATCATAAAAATAAAAATAATATTTGCCAGAGGTATAAATAATAAAATTAACCACCAAGCTGGTTTACCAATTATTTTCAACATTATATAGTAATTGTAAATTGGAACAATCGCTTTCCAGCCAGACTGCCCGGCCTTATGAAAGATCTGCCACCACGACAAAACATGCAAAAAGGTGGAAAGTATCACGAACCCCCAATATGTTAAAACATATGCTTGTTC
>CAYVXP010000021.1:6692-10534 GCA_964455165.1 uncultured Gammaproteobacteria bacterium | reverse complement strand
CCGCCCGTAAAATTAGTTGTTAAGCTTATTACATCTGGTTCCATAATTTTATATTAAGTAAATTAATTAATACCCTTCAGCTTGTCTGACGCTAATCTTGTCACCCACATCATAGACTATGACATCACGACGACCGATCTTGCCAGACAACAAAAAGTTGGCCAAAGCATTGTCCACTCGCTCCTGTATCAAGCGACGCAAAGGACGAGCACCAAAGACTGGATCAAATCCAGCATTGGATAATTCTCTTTGGGCTGCTTCTGTCCATTCAAAATAAATACCCTTGGCTTCCAAATTCTTTTTCACGCCCTTCATCAATAAGCCAGCAATCTGGAAAATCTCATCCGGCGACAATGGCTTGAAAACAATGACATTATCAAAACGATTGATAAACTCTGGACTAAATATTGGACGAATTTCATTTTTTATCAAATCATCCTTGAAGTCATCAATATTTTTTCCTTTCATAATCTGATCTTGGATATAAGAAGTACCAGCATTAGACGTAGCGACCAATATCAGGTTGGTAAAATCTACTGTGGTACCAACAGCGTCAGTCAAACGACCATCTTCCATGACTTGTAAAAATATATTCAAAACTTCCTTGTCCGCTTTTTCTATTTCATCTAATAACAAAAGAGCGAAAGGTTTTTGCCTGACCATCTCTGTCAGTAAGCCTGTCGTGCCATTTTCAGCGGAACCTATCAATCTAGGCAAGCTACTCTGTGACTGATACTCAGACATATCGAGACGAATCATATTTTTTTCACTACCAAAATATTTTTCCGCCACGGTTTTGGCTAGCTCTGTTTTACCGACACCAGTCGGTCCCAAAAACAATAAATTGACGATCGGGCGCTTTTTGTCTCTCAGCTCAGCCCTAGCCCTGCGCAAAGCAGCGCCGACAGCTGTCACAGCTTCATTTTGACCGACTATACGCTCGTGCAATTCCGCCTCGATGTTCATCAGCTTGGCAGACTCTTGGACTGAAACCTGCGTCAAAGGTATATTGGTCTTCTTGCTCACCAAGACAGCTACATCTTCTCCCCTGACTAGACGATCAGCCCGTCGCATCTGCCCGATCATGATACCAACCTCATCCATCATATCAATCGCTTTTTTTGGTAAATAACTATCTGGCATATAGCGACTAGAGAGATCAAATATTCTCTCAATCGCTTCGTAAGTAAAATAAACTTTATTTTTATTCTCTACATATCCAACATGAGCCTCTAAAATCTGAATGGTTTGATTTTTATCTGGCTCATTGATCGTTATTTTTTTCAAGACCTGACCAAGGTCAGTTTTTTCTATACGCTCGACATAGCTTTTGTTGGTACTGGTCGCGATGACTATCACGCCTGATTTTCTGATCTCAGCCGCTAATACTTCTGATAAATCAATGCCTTCGTTGCCCTGACTAGAGATGCCGATGATATTATGAATATTATCAATAAATAAAATAATATTTCCTGAGATAGCCACTTCGTTGATAATAGCCAAAAGTCTCTCCTCCAACACACCGCCGCCAGTAGCCCCAGAAATCAAAAGTGGTATAGATATACTGACCAAGCGCTTGTCTTGAAATAACTCTGGCACTTCCTCGGCCATCATCATATTGGCTAAGCCCTCTACTATATTGGTCTTACCTACGCCAGACTGACCAACCAAAATCACACTAGACTGATTGCTCTGAATAGTTTGGATGATATCAGCCATTTCTCTATCTCTGCCCACACAGAGAGTCAGACGACCACGCTTGGCCTGCTCTGTCATATCTTCAGAAAAAGCATCCAAAATAGGGGTAGCAATAGCGGTATAGGCCCTATTGATATGCGTGGCCTTCAAGCGTGAGCGCGAACGATAGCGTCTGTAGTTATCATAAATATTACGATTTATATCCAGCCAAGCAGTGACATTGTCAATCTTACTCTCATCGATATTGTAGTCATAAAAAAAGTTTCTGATTGACTGTGACGACAAAACTAAACCATAAAATAAATCCACTTCTGCAATACGTCTATCACGACGCTTATGCATATGCAGATAAGCTTGTAATAAAGTATTTTTTAATTCGTCAGTGATATAGTCCTTGTTTTCAATATTCGCACTAAGCTCTGGCAATTTCTCATCAATAATCTGTTGTAAATTTTCACTACCTAAACCAAGACGCGCCAGAACCAAGCGAATATCTTTGTCTGCCAACAAAATATACATCAAATGCCAAGCGCCGACTGGAAAAATCTTGCGATGACGAGCATAGAGCCAAGCTTTATCTAGCATCTCGGCTGTTTCTTTGTTTAGACTATCAGCGATATTGTGCTGGACAAAAACATTTTTATCCAAAAGCAAAGCTCGCTTTTTTTTCTCCAGCAATACCGGAGCAGTCAGACGATAATAAAAATACATCACCAAAGCTACCAAAATCCAAAACAAAAAGTTCTGCTGACTAGCAGTCAACCAAGCCTTGATCAAGGCTATCGGATCGCCTTGCAATACTATGAAGCTCTTGACCAAAAAAAATCCAGCCAAGATACCGGCTACTATCAAGGCAATATTTATAATCAAATTTATTGTTTGTTTCAACTCACGGACAAAGATGTGCAGATAATCAATCGGATACTCCCAATAAACTAGATCATTGTTCTCAAAATAAAAATAACGATGACCAAAACAAGTTGGACATTGCTTACCATTCACACTGCCCTGCCCTTGGCAGGCTTCACAATTTTTAAAAATTATTTCAGCCATAGTGCAGGTAAATTATAAGTAATACCCCAGACCACCAAGACCGGCAACAATAGCCAGAAAGCTAACATTAATAAATAAAAAATAACCATCAATAAAAAAACAAAAGTTTTGTACACGATCAGCACCAAACGCATGAAAAAACTAATAATCCTGCCCTGCCTATCATACTGAGCAAACATTGGCTTGAATAAATTCTTGACCAACAAAGTCAGTCCCGTAAAACGATTAGCCTCAATCAAACCATGAGCAAAAAAATCAAGAGCATTGATTAAGCCTGGGCCATACCACCAAACAGGAAAATATAAAATTTCAGCAATATAGTCTAGGACTAATAACCTACTAGCTTGTGTTAATATATTCTTGGACACCCAGTTAGAAATTTAATGATTATGTATATTTTAAACAAAAAGTAAAATTGACAAATAAACAACTTGTATTGCCCCAGCAAAATTTTGGGTGAATTTCTAAACTGGGGGACATTAAATATATTATAACATTTTTTCGCTCAACAAACAAAAAACCCACACCTAGCGTGGGTTTTAAATTAAAATTTTAAAAAATTAATTAGATATCGAATAAGTGGTGAGGTTGGTAGCTGGTGTTGTCAAGGAATTCCACGAATCCCTATACGTTTCATTGGAATCACTCATAGTAAAGCTAGTATCAGCCAAAGTCAAATCCGATGCCGCACTAGTGAGACTGATATCATTCCAAGTATAACCACTAGGCGTAGTATTAAAGTTGCCACTAGGTAAAGAGCTAAATTTATTAATTGTAATACCGCTGGCATAAATATCACTACCATACAAATATGAACCATAAAATATTAAATTTGACGGGGAAGTCTCTAAAGTTTTTGAGGCCGAAATAGCCAAATCACTCTTCGCTACTTTGACCATGAGACCGGTGTAGTCACTCCACCTATCTGACTTTGTACCAAAAATATATAAATCCGAACCAACTGACTGCAGAGTATTAAAACCAACTAATTTACCGCTGAAATATATTTCTTTAGCGGTATTGACAGTCAAATCTGTATTAAACTTTACTACCAAACCACGATCATTATAACTATCCGCTTTAGTACCTAC
>CAYVXP010000021.1:0-6682 GCA_964455165.1 uncultured Gammaproteobacteria bacterium | reverse complement strand
AATATTAGAACCATCGGCATAGACGCTCTCAAATCCATCCGTATAAGAAACATTGTCGTAAGTCTTGCTAGCAACTACTGAAAAATCACTGAGATTAAATTTGGTTATTAATGCCTTACTATTAGATGAGCCCACTGCATATAAATAAGTGCCATCACTATAAACTCCATTATAAACTTGAGCATAAACATTACCGTCACCGTATATTTTCTTGATACTAAGACTTACGTCACTTTTCGCTATCTTTAATAACAAGCCATCTGCCGAATTAAGTCCTATCGTGGCCTGAGAACCCACGGCATAAATATAATTTTCATCTTGCACAGCATCCATCAGGGTTGTAGCCATAGTACTACCATAATTTTTTTTATAGACAACACTCAAATCACTTTGGTTAAATTTATTAATAGTGCCACCATAGTTCTTTTCTCTACCGATCGTATATATGTAGCTGCTATCAGCAAAAACCTTTTCAAAATAAGAATATTCGTATTGACCATCTGCGCCACCGAGTATTTTTTCTCCTACTAGACTATAATCACTTTTATTTAATTTTATTAAACTAGCCCGCAACCCAATCCAATCGGCAGCGTAATGATAACCAGCTCCATACACATAACTTGAGTCAACGTAAAGACTATTTAAAACAGAAACTTCGGTATCTCTGACACCGCTAAGTATCACCTGTGGTGGGCAGACTCCGCAGTCCTGAGGACAAGTAGAGCAGGACTCTGTACTACCACAATATCCATCGCCACACATTTGTTTAGAACCAGTGGTAGCAGCGATGCGATAAGTACTGCATGGCTCCACATCATAAGAGCTGCCTCGCCTGACTATATAATAACCTGTTTCATTACTACTGCTGGTCAGATCTGGATCAACTGGCATCTGACTGATGACGCTAAGTAAAGAAGATGAAATATCTTTTTTATCAATACTAGTACCTAGCGCAGCACAAGAGTATTGTCCTGTGACAAGACCACCAGCTTTAACAATAGCAAATGGTGAATTCTCTGCTAGATTTTTTAACTCACTGGGCACCACGCCATTATCGACGGCCATTGCTTTGATAGCTTGCTCAATTGCCTGAGCATCGCTTCTGCGCTTGGCATCATTAGTTTCGCCTATTCTTTTTTGTGGCTTGACAGCTACAAATAAAACAACTGCCAGTACGGCAATGACCCCCATGGTAATAATAAGCTCCACTAAAGTAAAAGCTTTTTTATTGAAAAATAATTTCATATATATAATTAATTATATATTAGCAAGCACCTTCACCAAAAGGACAATCTGGAATACCTGGATCTGCGACACAAGACTTCAAACAAGAATTACAACTAGAACTACAACCAATTGGATTGTTGGTGCATACAGTATCATCATAAACTATCCCTGAGGTATAGTAATCAGTATTGTAAGAACAAGTGCTACCAGCGGAATTATAATCACAAATTTCACTACCCTCTCGAATACCATTACCGCAATTAGCTGGCGGTGTACCTGCCTCATAAACTGGTAAAGTAGCATTGGCTGCTTTTACCATTTCTTTGGTAGTGTCGTAGCTTGAACAAGCACCGACCACTAGGCCAGTGTTGTTTTCAGACCGCGTGATATAGTAGCCAGTATCAGTAGTGGCCGATTTTTCTGGATCAATAGGTAAAGCTTGTAAATACTTGCCAATAAAATTTGGATCATTGACTACTACGCAATCTTTAGTTTGACCATCGCAACTGAGCGTAGCGGCTGAGCTACAAAGCACTCTTTTTTCGCCAATACCCAAGGTAGCGATAGAAAAATTGGCTGGCAAGGAGTGGTATTCGAGCTCGTAGTTTGATATAGCCGAAGTAATAGCGTCTAGCTCGGTGATCCGTTGGGCATCACGCGCTCTGCCAATCCTCTTTTCTGGATCTTCATTGTACATGACTGTGCCGACAATAATAGCCAAAACAGCCACCGTGATCACCATCTGGATGAGAGTAAATCCCAAAAAACTTTTTTTATGCCAAAGACATTTTTTATTCATAGTGCAGTGTGAACATTTATTATTTTTACTAAACATATAGTTTTAGTTAATTGATAATATTATACCAAAAAACACCCTTTCTAGCTAGAGGTGTTTTTATCATAAATTAATAATAGTTTTTATAGCTTGCCTTTTTTAATCTCTGCTCTAATTTTTGCCATCAATTGTAGATAAAAATGCACATTATTGATGGTAGCCAACTTCATAGCCAAGGGCTCTTGGGTTTTGAATAAATGATGCAGATAAGCCTTGGAATAATTTTTTAATGTCTGGTCGTTGATAGGAGTTGTGTCTTTGGCAAATTTAGCGTTATTTAGATTGATGGTTTTATACCAGCCAGAGGCTGGTCCGCCTTTGGCGGAAAAATTCCTTTTTCTTACATCACCATTGGTCCAGACATAGAGCTTGCCATGACGAGCTTCGCGAGTCGGGATGACGCAGTCAAACATATCTACCCCGGCCTTGACTGCTTCGATAATATTTTCTGGATAACCTACACCCATCAGATACCTAGGCTTATCAGCTGGCAATAATGGAGCAGTGAATTTCACCATGTCATACATTATTTTATTTGATTCGCCGACGGCTAGACCGCCAATGGCATAGCCGTTAAAATCTAGAGCTGTTATTTCTTTAGCAGATCGCTGACGTAAATCTTTTTGATCACCACCTTGGACTATACCAAATAATAATTGCTTGGTTATTTTTTTATTTTTTTTCTCCAACTTTTTTTTGTAAACTATAGCCTGCTCAGCCCAACGACTAGTCCTGACTAGGGCATCTACTATTGCCTGACGCTCCGCTGGCAAACCTACACATTCATCTAGGACCATCATGATGTCACTACCCAAGGCCACTTGTATATCAATCACTTTTTCCGGATTCAAAATATGTTTAGCGCCATCAAGATAAGAAGTGAAGGTAATATCATCACCCTTGATCTGACGCATTTTGGATAGACTAAAAACCTGATAACCACCTGAATCGGTGAGTATCGGCAAATCGCAATTCATAAATTGATGTAAGTCACCAACTTTTTTAAAGATATCCAAACCCGGACGCAGATAATTGTGATAAGTATTGGATAATATTATCTCCGCACCCAGCTCTTTGACCTCAGATATTTCTAAACTCTTGATAGCTGCCTTGGTAGCAATCGGCATAAAAAATGGCGTCTGTATTTTACCGTGAGCAGTATGTAGTATACCAAGACGAGCTTTGCTTTTTTTAGAACTTTTTAATAACTCAAACATATTATTGGACAATACCGACTGATTGGGTGGAGTCAGCTACCACATCTGATGTATTCATCATCTTGGAGCGCATCACTACCTCTTCCAAACCCTTGGCTGTGACAGTGATAGGATTGAGTAGGGTCATAGCCTGACCTTGATCGGCTAGTTTTGGTGAGATCTTGATAGTAAACGAAGCAGTGGTCGGTAAGATCACATCTTTCATCTTGCTGATCTCCCAGCTCAAAACTCTAGTCGCCTCATCAAAAGTAAAGCTACCTTCTTGGACATCGGTAGTCGATACAAATTCCACTCCTGGTGGCAAATTGGTCTCGGCTTTGAGAGTATTGAAATTACCAGTAGTAGAAATCAATGACCAGATCACTAAATAATCAGTTTCCGCACCCACTTTTGGTGGTATGACTCCATTACCCACTCGACGTCCCGCTAGCTCCCAATAAATACCCGCATTAAACTTGATATTTTCTCCCACGGTCAGAGTCACAGCTGGCTGTACCTGTTCCCAATTATCTAAACCTTCAATATTTATCTTGATCACATTGTCCAGCATTCTTTCAGCTATTGGTTTGGCTACTACTTTGACTTTCCAAGAAAAAGTTTTGGTCAAACCTTGTGGCCAGAGAGCCAGCTCAGTATTTTTTTGTTTATCCCAGACAATAGTATTATTGTCTCGTTGACCATTATTATCAGCTATTACCAGACTATCCCAATCCACCACCTGACCATCCAGCAAGCCTGAAATTTTGACATCACTCAAATCTGATTCACTGTTATTAGTCACTTCTAATTGATAATTCAACTCATCGCCCCAGTTGACGGTCTGATTTTCTAATTTATTGTTTATTTGTAGTTTGACCGAAAAACTTGGATTGATGACGGCAATATTTTTCTCTGCTCGAGCTAGTCTCCTGAATTTATCATTTACTTTATTACCAATCTCAACAACTAACAATTGCTTTGGCTGACTATCCATATCAAAAGATCCTTTGATGATGATAGTTTTTTCTTCTTCGGCTTTTAGATCAAGTGTCCAGTAGTCAGCATCTTTTTTTGGCTCGACAGAAGTGACAGTAAAATCATCTGGATACAAGATATCCAGCAAGCTTGGCAAAGCTTCTTTGGTTAAGTTCTTATATTTGATCTTAAATTCCTGCTCCGTACCGACCATAGTTTTTTCTACACCTTCAATAGTCAAAGAAATTTTACTTTCTTTAATCTTGGTCTCTACCTCTACTTTACTATTGAAGTCCGAGTTAAAATTGGCTGGCTGGTACTGCATAACAAAAGAGTCTTTCAATACATCGTCTATATTACCGACTAGCTGGCCTTTGATTTCCAAAGTGGCTTCTTGGCCGACAGCCAGATCAGGTAAATCCCAAATAGTAGCACTATCGTCTCGTGGAGCCTGACTAGCTTCATCATAATAAAAACCATTGGGCCATTTGACACTCAGCTCCATTTTCTGCAAAGCAACATCGTCAAGATTTTTGTATTTTACTAAATAGGTAGCTTGGTCACCAGAAATAATTTCGCTAGGATTTTCCAAATTTAATTCCAAACTATCTTTTACGTGAGGTTTTTGCTGATTACTAAAATAATAAAAACCAGCGGCTGCGGCTAAAAATAAAATAAACAAAAAGATCAAGCAGCCACCGCCTCGGTGTTTGGCTTTTTTCATAGTCCGGTATTCTTCTGGTACTTTTTTGCTATTCCGGATAGCAAGATTTTCATAGCTAACTCTTTTTAAAGATGAACTCTGCAAAGAGTCAAGATCTTTTTTTACTTTAGGCATAGGGTAATATTTTTAAAGCTTGAGATGGTTGATCGAAAACCGCTTGATAAAAAAGACGGGAAACTTTCAACCACTCTTTTTTTGTTTTATCACTTATATTTATTTTTACAAACTCTTCGAAATCTAAACTATTGATAGAACGCAAAAAAACTAAAAGCTCAGCATTGATAGGCAGATAGCTGTGCTCCTTGTGTTCTGAACATATTATACCGCGTCCAGGTAGGTATTGACCAGCTTGATCGACGAGCATCTCTTTGTGACAAAATAAACAATTGTCCAGCTCCGGTTGCCAACCAGCGATACTCAAATATTTCCACAAAAAAACTCTGACTAATAATAATTTTTGTTCAAAATTTATACTTTGATCATCAAGTAACTCAAATATTTTTTCTACTTGCAGGTATTCCAAATGTTTGTTTTCACTACTTTTGTCTTTCAGGAGCAGCTCGACAATAGCGGCCGCCAATGACATCAGTTTCAGGTCTGTGCGGATGTTGCTATAGTCTTTGATCACGGCAGCGCCAGCCAGATGATCCATGCGGCCGCGTCCAATCATAATGCGCACCTTGCTGAAAGGTAACATGTGGCCAGCTAGTTTACTGCCTGGCTTGGCCGCTGAGCGCAAGACAGCATGAATCACCCCCTCTTGGGGAGTAAACAATTCATAAAGACGATCAGCTTTACGCCAGTCTTTTGCTTGTAGGACAAAGGCCTCTGTTTTGAATGACATTTATTTTATACCCAAGGTAATTTTTTCACCTTCTATTTCTAAGTCAACTTTGTGTGTCGGCTCAGTAGTAATCTCTTCGAGAGATCCAGCTGAGGTGCTAGTGATTAGTTCATCGGCATATTTTTTGACTAGCTGTGAAAGATAATCAGAAGAGCTTTGATACACTTCGGTTGGTTTGTCAGCTGGCTTAAGGCCGGCTGTTTTACGGAGATTATTGATACTACGAATTATTTCTCTGATCACACCCTTGTCTTTGAGCTCTGGAGTGAGATTGGTATCGAGAGCGACTTGGAAATCCAAAACTTCTCCTACTTCCCATCCATTTTGTGCTTCTATTTTTTCAACAATATCAATTCTCTCAACATTGAGCTCTTCGGCAATGATAGTATTGTAGTCTGATTTCAGGCCTGACTTGTGCTCGATAGCGACCACTGCCAGTGGTTGTCTGACTTTGATACCAGCCTTGGAGCGTAAGGCATGACTAGCTTCCACAATCTTGCGGACCAACTCCATTTGCTCCAAAACCTTTTTATCAACCAATTTATTTTCATACTTTGGCCAAGCAAGTAGATGCACTGATTCTTCTTTGTTTACAAATTCTTTGAAAATAATCTCAGCTGTAAATGGTGTAAACGGAGCAATGACTTTGGCTAGTTGTTTCAAAATATAGCCCAAGGTCAAAATAGCAGCTTCTCTATCAGAATCATCATCGCCTTTGAAGCGATCACGACTGCGACGCAAATACCAAGTAGATAAAACATCAACAAAATCAAAAATCGGACGAGTAGCTTTGACTAGATTATATTCATTCATAGCTTCAGTCACTTCATTGAGCAAAATTTGATAACAACTTACTATCCATTTGTCCAAATCATTGTCCA
>CAYVXP010000020.1:5549-11026 GCA_964455165.1 uncultured Gammaproteobacteria bacterium | reverse complement strand
GGTCATGTCTTTGATGATGGGCCAGAGCCGACACATAAAAGATATTGTATTAATTCCATTGCCTTAAAATTTAAAATAAATTAACTGCATGTTTACTTTTTTTATTATGATTTATAGATTTATTGGCTCAGTATTGCGAGGCTTAAAAGACCCTGAGTTTCGTGGTTTATTGACTTTGGTCATTATCATACTGATTGTCGGTACTATTTTTTATCATAATATAGAGCAATGGAATTGGCTCGACTCTTTATATTTTAGTGTTACCACCCTCAGTACAGTTGGCTATGGAGATTTGTCGCCAGCGACTGATCTTGGTAAAATTTTTACTATCATTTATATTTTTGCCGGCATTGGTGTCATCTTATCTTTTGTGAGTGCCGTCGCCAGTCATGCTAGACAACAGATGCCGAGTAATTGGTCAAAGAATAATAAAAAATAGTATTTAATTAAATTCCGGCTATTATAGTCGGATTTTTTTGTTTCATTATCGGTCCAATGTTTTTGTGCTAATAGGCTATAGTCAGGGCTATTTTTTTATTTCTGAAAAAGTGTTATAATATAAACAACATTCAAAGGTCGATCTTTTTTGTAAAAATAAAATAATTAAATTAAACAAAAAATAATTTATGGCAAAAGCAAAATTTAATTTTTGGAAAACAATGGCTTTGTTCTTCACCTTTGTTGGTGCCGGCTACTTACTATGGTCCTTGGTCCCTGGTGTGCGTAGTAGCTACCAAAACAACATGAAGAGCTCAAAAATTGTCTTTTTGAAAACTAGTAGCAGCCCACAATTGGGCACTTATCTAGTGGACACTCAGGGTCGCACTCTTTATACTTTTAAGAGTGATAAAAAAGGCCAAAGCTCCTGCAACGGAGAATGTGCCAAAACTTGGCCTCCATTTATACAAATAAGTAATGGAGTAGCTTCTAGCGCTGTCACTGGTGCTTTGAGCACTTTTGAGAGAGTTGATAAAACTCTACAAGTTACTTATACTGGTCAGCCTTTGTATCTCTATGCCAAGGATTTGAAGCCTGGTGATACCAAGGGACACAATGTCAACAATCTTTGGGCAGTAGCCAAACCGTAAGTATTATATAAATTTTATCATAGACCAGATTAGTTTTTTGCTAGTCTGGTTTTTTGATACTGTTGGTTTTTATGCTATAATAACATCATAAAAATATGATTTGGCTAGTAAATTTTTACTTAAACTACCGTGATTATTTGAGTTTTATTTTTCTCGGTATTTTTGTTAGTCTTTTTTATTATTTTTTTATTTCTACTTTTTTGGAGATGAGTATGGATTTGTTGAAAAAAAGTATGCAAGATAAGCATAATTTTTTGAGTGCGTTTTTTTCTACTGTCAATACTTTTTTATTCATTATTATTATTTATTACTTTGGGCAGATATATGTCAGTCGGGGAGCAAATAGTTTAGGTATATTATTTTTACTCATTGCTTGGTCATTTGCAGTGATTCAGATAAACAAAAGATTTGATACTAAACCTTGGTTTAGTTTTTTGTTATTTAATGCTGCCTGGCTGGGTATTTTGTTGATTTGGCTACAAAAATAATTAATTTTATAATTTTTTTATATCAAAATGGAAAATCCTCAAACAAAAAAGGAAGACGCAATAATTCCTGATATTCAGGTGACTAGTATGCCGACTAGTATGTATAGCGGTGCTCCAAAAATAATTAATCCTGAGCCAAAAATTAGTCCCACACCAATAGCTAGTCAAACCACATCAAAAGCTGTAAGTCCAACTTTGGTAGAACGACCAGTACTGGATAAAATAGTCAATTCACAACAATTAACTCAGAAAAAACCTAAAAACAATAAGCTGGTTATTATTTTAGCAATTTTATTTTTATTGATTTTAGGTTTGGGTTCTTACTGGTATTTTGCTTATGGACAAACTATGTTATTGACTAGGCAGATGGTATTCAAAATAGAAATTCCCGATCAAAAATATGTTTCTAATATTGATTTTGTTATGAACGTCAAAACAAAGAGTAGTGATTCTAGTAGTGCAGATAGCGATCCTCTCAATATGTTTTTACCAGGTGCGGATGATTTTAAGTTGGCTGTAAATGGTACAACTCATGTTGTGGCCAAAGATTTTGAAGGCAATGCCAAAGTGAGTGTCAATTCTGGTTTTTTTAATTTTGATAATGCTTTGGATTACAAGCAGATTGGGCAAGATGTTTATTTTAAGTTCAATAAAGAATTTTTATCTGATTTATTTGGTGACTTTGGTCTTGATGTTTCAGAATTTTTTAATAAAGATCGATGGCTTACTTTCAATTTTGATGAAATCAAAAAACTAGCAGAATCACAACTAGATACCACTATTAGTGCTGATGTTTATAATCAAGATAAGCAAATTGAGCAAAATAAAAAGATGAATGATTATTTAGATCAATTTAAGCTTTATCAAATATTTAATATTGTAGATACCAAGGAAATTAAAGACACCAAAGACGGTAAGTTGAAAAAATTTCAACTTATAGCTAAACCCACTAAGATTGATGATTTGATGATTATGATGTCTATTTTTAATCCTGTTTATTTGGGCAATACCGAGCTCAAAACCCCACAAGAAATAAAAGATAAAATAAGTAAAGATTTTGCTAGTGACAAAGCAGGTGATCCCGAGCAATACGCTCAAGTTGCAAGCTTGATTGAAAACACAGATTTTTATATTTTGGTTAATGAAAAAGCTAGGGCTTTTCAGGGGCTTAGCGTGATTTGGGATGGAGATGTTATTGATATGGGAAATGAAAAAGTTGTGTTGACTGGCCATTTTAATTTGTTGAATGAGGCAGAGGATGGCTTTGTGGTCAATAAACCAGAACAGACTATTACTGTCCAGCAGGCCTATGATAATACTATGAAAAAAATGACGGAAAAAAGATTGGAGACCATGAAGCAATACGAAGAGCAAAATAGCAAGGACAGTGATAGCGATGGCCTGAGTGATGTGATGGAAAGTTTTTATGGGACCAATGCCTTGAAGCCGGATACCGATGGTGATGGTTTCATGGATGGAGAAGAGGTTGACAATGGCTATAATCCCTTGGGGCCAGGTAAATTAGACTTAGGTGCAATTAGGTCTTAGTTTATAAGTATATTAAAAAACACCCAGCCTCTCGCGAGAGGCTGGGTGTTTTTAGTTTAACTTTATTTAATGTAGTTAATAGGATTTTTTCGAGCACCATTTAACCTGACTTCAAGGTGTAGGTGGGGACCAGTTGATCTACCAGTCGAGCCGACCAAGGCAATAACTTGTCCGCGAGAAACTGCTTCCCCAGTCTCTACTAGTAGCTTGCTAGCGTGGCCATAGACCGTCTGCAAACCATTGCCGTGATTGATGATGACATAGTTTCCGTAGCCACCAGCATTCCAGCCAGATATTTGTACTTTACCGTCTTCAGCAGCATAGATTGGATTGCCGACTTTATCACCGATGTCTAGACCAGTATGACGCCAACTAAAATATTGGGTTACACGGTGACTCAAAGTTGGCCATAAAAATTTTGTATTGGCTGATAGATCGCTAGCTGGTGGTAGATCGTCGTCACCATAGGTAGCTTGTTGTGCAGAGCCTTTTGGTTTGTTGGCTATAGTCGGCGCCTTGTAGGAGGAGACTATTTGAGTTGGTTTGATGCCGTCAGGGATAAAAATAGAATCACCAATTTTTATATCAGCTGCACTAGCGAGATTGTTATAGGAGAGTATTTTTTCAAGTTCAGATTGATATTTTTTGGCGACGGTGTTCAAGTTGTCGCCTTTTTGTATGGTATAGCTCAAGCCAGAAGCTGGTAGTATAACAATCTTGGTACCTGGTTTGATAGTGCTTTTCCAAGTTAGATTGTTTGACCATAGTATGGTGTTGACCGTGATATCAAATTTTTGAGCGATACCACCTAGAGTATCACCAGCTTGGACAATGTAGTCAATATTTTCCGTGCGACCAGGCACCGGTACATCTATCACGTCTTCGGTGGAGTTTAATACTACTAAACTAGTAGCATCAGCCGAAAGTCCGATGGTCTCTCCGCTGGCACTCCCATTATTATTGTTGACTAGAGGTTCTTGTAGAGTATCTTGATTGGATAGATAGCTGAGTGTTTGGGTTTGCCTGTTGATAGGTGCTTTTTCTTCTATTACATCATTCCAATTAGCTTCGTCATTTTTTATCAAAGCAGAGAGTAGTGTTTTTTGCGCATATTCATCAGTACTATAGTTTTGGGCAAAAATATTACTAGTAGTAGTGCCGACGATGATGATTACAATGATGGTACCAGCTAAATATTTTTTGATAAAAAGTATAATAGCTGTATGTTTTATTTTTCTATTTTTTAACTTTATTTTCAGTAAAACAATATTTTTATAGAAAAATAAAACCAAGGGTAAAAATAATACTGTTAGTACTAATGAGACAATTTTAAACAAAGGCTTAAATACAAAAGGTAGGCGTTTTTTTGACCAAATCAAAAAATCAGCTACCTTAATAGCCAATTTGGTTAATATCTTTTTAATAAATATACTAATAATATTATAGCTTATTGATAAGGCACTATTAGTAGTAGCTACTATATCATAATCAGTCTTTTTTGTCGAGGTCGATATATTTTAAATAAGTTGATTTTTGGGGCACTAAATGGTAGAATTATTTCATAATTTTTGCATTATTATGGGTAAATTTTCAAAATATCAGGCCAATAAAATTGAGTCAAAGTGGCAAAAATATTGGCAAGAGCACAATACTTTTTCGACTGCCGACAAGGGCAAAGAAAAGTTTTATGGTTTAGTGGAGTTTCCTTATCCATCGGGTGAGGGCTTGCACGCTGGGCATTTGCGCTCTTATACGGCCATGGATGTCATTTCCCGCTATCAGCGTTTTTTGGGTAAAAATGTTTTGTATCCTATGGGTATGGATGCTTTTGGACTACCAGCCGAAAACTACGCCGTCAAAAAAAATATACCACCCCAAGAGACTACGAGGAAAAATATTGATAACTATATTCGTCAGCTACAATTAGTAGGCTATAGTTTTGATTGGTCTAGATTTTTGGAAACCACTGATCCTAGCTACTATCACTGGACACAATGGATTTTTATCCAAATGTGGAAAAAAGGTCTAGCCTACAAAGCCAAAGAAAATATTAATTGGTGTCCTTCTTGTTTGATAGGACTCGCCAACGAAGAAGTAGTCGGTGGTAACTGTGAGCGTTGTGGTACTGTAGTAGAAAAAAAAGAAAAAGAGCAGTGGTTATTGCGTATCACCAAATATGCTGATCGTTTGATTGACGATCTTGATAAAGTAGATTTTTTGGAGCAGATCAAAGTCCAGCAAAAAAACTGGATCGGACGTTCTGAAGGAGCGGAGATTGATTTTGCTATCAATGTTAGTGCAGATAAATTAAAAGTATTTACCACTCGTCCAGACACTTTATTTGGTGTGACTT
>CAYVXP010000020.1:0-5539 GCA_964455165.1 uncultured Gammaproteobacteria bacterium | reverse complement strand
TGCTCCAGAGCATCCTTTGGTGCACGAGCTAGAAGATAAAATAGAAAATTTAAGTGAGCTTAAAAAATACATTGAAGCTAGTCGTAAAAAGAGTGATCTAGAAAGATCAGATGCTGGTCGTGAAAAAACTGGCATAGAAATCAAAGGTTTCAAAGCTATCAATCCAGTCAATCAGGAAGAGCTTCCTATTTTTGTAGCCGACTATGTGACTATGGGCTATGGCACTGGTGCTATCATGGCTGTACCAGCTCACGATCAAAGAGATTGGGAATTTGCCAAGAAGTACAAGCTAGAAATCAGACCAGTCATCGAGGGTGGTGACTTAGCCAAAGAAGCCTACCCAGCTAAAAATGGTTTAGTGATGATCAATTCTGGTCAGTTTACTGGCCTGACAGTCGCTGATTTTACTATCAAGATCATCAATTGGCTAGAAAAAAATAAAGTAGGCAAAGCCACTGTCAATTATCGTCTACATGATTGGATTTTTTCCCGTCAAAGATATTGGGGTGAGCCTATCCCGATGGTGTATTGTGCCAAATGCGATTGGCAGCCAGTTCCAGAAAAAGACTTACCTATAGTCTTACCTGATATCAAAGATTTTAAACCAGGACCAGAAGGGCAGTCGCCACTTGCCAAGCTAGATGCTTGGGTCAAGACTACTTGTCCAAAATGTGGTGGTGAAGCCAAAAGAGAAACTGATACTATGCCAAATTGGGCGGGGTCAAACTGGTATTTTATCCGCTATGCTGATGCCCAGAATAATAAACAACTAGCGAGTCCTGCAAAAATAAAATATTGGTTACCAGTGGATTGGTACAATGGTGGCAATGAACATACCACTTTGCATCTTTTGTATTCTCGTTTTATTTTCAAATTTTTGTATGATATTGGTGTGATACCAAAAGAAGTTGGGTCCGAGCCTTATAAAAAGCGCACAGCTCAAGGTATGATTTTGGGTGGTGGCGGTGTCAAAATGTCCAAGTCGCGTGGTAATGTCGTCAACCCTGATGACTATATCAAGCAATACGGAGCTGATGCTCTACGCATGTATATCATGTTTATGGGACCTTTTGATCAATCGATTGCTTGGGATGACAAAGGTGTCTCTGGCTTGGTCAGATTTTTGAATAGGTTCTGGGATCTGCAGGCAAAGCTAGTAGACAAGGTTGAGCTAGAGCCAGAGGTAGAGCGCACATTGCACCAAAGCATCAAAAAAATTGGTGACGATATTATGTCTATGCGTTTTAATACGGCCATTTCTCAACTCATGATTTTGTTGAACTCTTTTGATAAGGTAGAAAAAGTATCAAAAGATATTTTAGAAAAAATGCTTATTTTACTTTCTCCTTTTGCTCCACATATTAGTGAAGAGTTGTGGCAGTCATTGGGTCACAAAGAAAGTATTACTATAGCTCAGTGGCCAAAATTTGATGAGGCTCTACTGCAAAATCAAATGGTGACTGTCGGTATTCAGATCAATGGTAAGTTGCGCGATACTGTCGAGCTAGCCATGGACACCGAGGATAGCACTGCTTTGCAAGAGCAAATTTTAGCTAGAGAAAAAGTTCAAAATGCTTTAGCTGGCGCTAAGTTGAAAAAATTTATTTACGTCAAAAATAAAATTATTAGTTTAGTAGTTTAATGAAAGAAATATTTTTAAGTGCTAATAATTTAGAAGAGGTAGCTACTGAGGCGGCTCGTGTTTTGGCTGATGGAGGAGTGATAGTCTATCCGACTGAGACAGCCTACGGCTTGGGAGCGGATTATTTTAATGACGAGGCGGTAGCCAAGATCTACGCCATCAAGCAGCGCGAGGCCAATAAACCTTTGCCAGTCATAGTAGCTGACTTGGAGACAGCTGAAAGTCTAGTGGTTTTTGATGATAAGGTCAGGCAGCTAGTAGCTAAATATTGGCCAGGAGCTTTGACAGTAGTTTTACCATTCAAGTTGGCTGGTCAAAAAAAATATTTTACTGAAAATTTAGGCCTACGTATTTCTAGTCATGTTTTTTGTCAGGCTTTGGGGAAGTTTTTCAAAAATCCATTAGTCAGCACTTCGGCTAATATTTCTGGTGCAGGCTCTATATACAGTATGGATCAGATCAAGGAGCAGTTTAGTGGTTTTGGGACTCAGCCAGACCTACTCATCAATGCTGGTAATCTGCCACTGACCCCAACATCGACAATTATCAAAAGTGTAGCCGGCAAAATAGAAATATTGCGTCAAGGAAAAATAGTGATTAAAGAATAAAAATTCACCCTGTTAAATAATTTTTTTAAGAATAATCTTAAAAAAATTAAATTTAATTCAGGTTTAGTAAATAGGTTTCAAAAGTTATTTAATTATGAGATACTTACTTAATGATTTGTTAATTAAATTTATTTAACAGGGAATAAATATGCTTCATTTAGGATTTTTTTCTTCATGGCTTCCATCAAAAGTACGCCAACAAGTACGAGAGCTTTATATCTCTACTATTATAGTCAACTTTGGTTTGGCTATGGTCATGTTTTGGGAGCCAGTCTATTTGTATGATATTGGCTATTCTTTGCAAAAAATAGTTTTATTTTACTTGATCACTTATGTAGCCTATTTACTTTTCATGCCTTTTGGTGCCAAGTTTGCCAAAAAATATGGCTACGAAGCGAGTCTAGCTATAGGCACCTGTCTCTATGCTTTGTTTTATATCAGTTTATATTTTGTCCAATTTCAGCCAAGTTTGTTCTATGTAGCTGCTCTAATTTTGACTTTGCAAAAATTATTTTATTGGCCAGCTTATCATGCCAATTTTGCTAAATATATTGGTGAGACAGAGGAGGGTAAAGAAGTTAGCTTCATGAATGTCACTACCTCTCTGATGTATATCATTGGTCCAGCTTTAGCTGGTTTGATCATTTCCCAGTTTGGCTTTGGTATATTGTTTGTAGTGGTTTCTATTATATTTTTTGTATCAAATATACCATCGTTGATTACCAAAGAAGTATTTACTCCAGAAAAATTTAGTTATTTTGATAGTTTTAAAGTTTTATTTAAAAAAGAGCGTCGCCAAGAATTGATAGCCTACTTAGGCTTCGGTGAGGAGTTTGTGGTTTTGGTCATTTGGCCAGTTTTTATTTCTACTATTATTGCCGATGCTTTTGACATGGGCTCAGTAGTAGCGCTAGCGACTTTGGTCACAGCTTTGATCACCATGTATGTTGGTCAGCTGACCGATAGTCACAACAAAAAAAGTATACTTTCATTGAGCAGTGCCTTTTATTCCTTGTCTTGGTTTATCAGGATATTTGTCGCCAACGCTACTGGTGTTTTCTTTCTAGATACTTTTTCTAGATTGGGCAAAAATACCCTGAGCGTACCACTCACTGCTATCACCTATGATAGAGCCAAGATCATACACCGCGATAGTCGTCAGCACATCATGACGAGGGTAGTATTTTTTGAGATGAGTTTAGTCTTGGGTAAATTGTTGGCCATTTTACTGATTTATTTTGCTTTATTTTTTATTCCTAGTGAGATTATTGCCTTCAAGCTGATATTTGTGTTAGTAGCCGGTATGACTTTATTATATATGTTACTCTAATGACCATAGAAGAAATAAAATATTTATTACAGCGCTATGATTTGACGCCCAACAAATTGCGGGGTCAAAATTTTTTATTGGATGAAGATGTCCTTGATTATATAGTGACCAAGGCCAAGGTAGTCAAAGAAGATTTGATTTTGGAAGTTGGTCTTGGCTTAGGCGCCTTGACCCAAAAATTAGCCGCCAAAAATGCTCAAGTAGTCGCTTTTGAGATTGAGGATAATTTTCGGGCGCCACTAGATAAGATAAAAATGTTAAATAAAAATGTTGATATCATCTGGCAAGATATTTTGACTTTGAATTCCAAGCAGTGGCAAGCCATTTTAGATCAAAAAAAAGTCAAACATTACAAAATAGTGGCCAATATACCATACTATCTGACTGGTAAATTTATTCAGAAGTTTGTTTCCTTTGATCCGCTGCCAGATAGTCTGACTCTGATGGTACAAAAAGAAGTAGCCGAGCGTATAGAGGCTCGAGACAATAAAATGAGTATGCTGTCTCTAGCAGTGAAGCTCTACGCCAAAGTAGAGATGTTACGTTTGGTGCCAAAAAAATGTTTTTGGCCAGAGCCAAAGATTGATTCGGCTGTGATCCATATTTTTGATATCAAAAAATGGGCCTATCCAGTAGAGGAGAAGAAGACTTGGCAACTCATCAAGCGGGGCTATGCTAAAAAAAGAAAAAAATTGATCAATAATTTATTGAGTGATCCAGAAATAGAGAAAAAGCCACTACTAGAAGCTTTTCAGGATATTGGCCTGGATGAAAATATCCGAGCGGAGAATTTACAGCCTATGACTTGGGTAAAATTGCTAGAATTATTGTCTAAAAAATAAAATTTATTTTACCAGAGAAGCACTTGTTAATAAGTGCTTCTTTTACCCAGTTAGAAATTTCGATAATTAAATCTTTGCCTAGCAAAGTAAAATTTTAGCCTAGAATTTATACTTATATTGTATATTATTTTTGTTGTGAATTTCTAACTAGGTTTACTTTGGTTTTTTTCTGGTTTTATGTTATAATTATAAAAACTTAAAGGCGAATAAATGGCCAAAAATTTTTATAGAATTGATAGCGATGAAGATGTTGATGTGAGTGATTTGATCAACAGCTCTGAAGAGCATCATTTTTCTAGATCTCGACCAAAAAAGGGTTTACTTTTAGTTATGGCTTTGGTGGCCATAGCTTTATTTTTGTTTTTGGTAAATTATTGGTATAGCACAGTCAAAAAAAGTGTCGGCTACGATATCCCTGACTATATCCAAAAAGATTTGGCTGCCAATCAGACCACAGAAGTGTCACTAGAGGATTTGAAAAATAAAGATACAGACAAAGATGGTCTGTCTGATTTTACAGAGCTATACCAGACCAAGACTAGTATTTTTTTGGAGGATACTGATAGTGATGGTGCTTCTGATTTTGAAGAAACTAGTCAAGGTAGCGACGCTCTGTGTCCCAAAGGAGAGGATTGTAGCCTTTTGGCTTTGATCACTCCAGAAAATAGACTCTCAGATATTTTGCAAGACACTTCTATCAATACTGATCTTACTTTACAGACAGCGGCTCTCAATGAGTTCAGACAGTTTTTACTAGACAATGGCATGACCAAAGAAGACTTGGCTAAATTGACTGATGCGGATTTGATGGAAATTTTTGCGGCTATATCAGATAGCGAGATGATATCGACAGAATTGTGGACAGCCACTACTTCACCAGAACAAGTGAGGAAGTTTTTGTTAGTCCAGCCAGGTGCTGATCAAGCTGAGGTTAATAAAATGACTGTTCAAGAACTAGTGGAATTTAGGGATAGTTTATTAAAAAAATAATAAAAAATATACAATAATTCTATGTCGGCTTACAAAAAATTAATTTTGGCTAGTATCGGGATATTGTTTGCTACTTCAGTTATTTCAGTTGCCCCGTTAGTTAGAGCGATGATGATGCCGAGTCCCG
>CAYVXP010000019.1:0-11039 GCA_964455165.1 uncultured Gammaproteobacteria bacterium | reverse complement strand
GTGACCCAAAAAAATAATTTTATTTCTAGGTTTTTTTCTTAGAGAAAAATCAATTGAAAAAGGATCTATAGCCCCTTTATACATGGCTATTTTTTCTTCAACTATGCCCATTTTTAATAAGTATTGCTTATCAATATATGATCTGCACATAATATAATCAGCTACGAGACATGCCCTTTTTTGCATTTCAAGTATACTTTGAAGCTTTTTTTTATCAGTACCCAATTGACCGTAAAGTATATGATCTATATTTATTACTTCATATATAATTTTAATACCAGACCGTTGCAACCTCAGGCCCATATTTAAAACCTCTTCTGAATTATATATATGAATAAACTGCACTCCCCTTATACTAGCAGCATACTCTAAAATACCGGTATCATTATAATAATCTGCCGGTGACAATAATATGGTATTAAATTTTTGATCATAAAATAAACTAGGGTTATCCCAGCCACGATAAGATATTATTAAGCTTGGATCAACAATCGATGAATCTTTCAAGGCATTCATTAAATTAAAAATAGAATAATTTGCTCCATTTCTAATTGGTAAAAATGATCCATCCACTAAAAAAGCAACATTAAATATCTTAGATTTTGTCATATTTTTTAATAATTTTATTGACTTCCTCAAATACATACTTAATATCATTCTCAGTATCAATAACTACAAGATTAGTATTGGGTTCAATTTCCTTATAAAAATATAAATAATATTTATCAAATAAAGACAAAAAATCTTTACTCAACCATATATCAGCACTACTACTGCTAGGCGTCCTATCTTTTCTTAAAAATGATGATGACATTTTTGTTTTAAAATAGAAAACTATAAAAGGCTTAATTATTTTCTTATTACTTATTGAGGTTAAATACCATTGAAATACTTGATTATAATTATTTGTTCCTAAAAGTTGATCAGCTGCCCAATAAAAAGCCAATGTACTTACATAATACCTATCAAGCAGGGCGATTCTATATTTCGAATTAATAACCTGCTCTGTTTTAAGTTCTTCACTACGCTCAAAAAATTCTAAGGGCTGGCCGTCTTCAATTTCTTGGGGCAACATTTGTTGCACGCATTCAATATTTCTTAACGAAAAATGCTTTAAAATAGTTGTTTTACCACTACCTGGTATGCCTTCCAATGTGAATATAAGTTTATCTGGTTGAACTATTAACTCTCTTGTGTTGCTGTCCACATATGAAAATAACCCCCTAGGCAACTTAAAAAAAATTTTCGGCTCAAAACCTCTTTTTACTATTTCTTTCAACCATAGTGGCATTTTTCCTTTATTTTCCATACTAACTATTTAATTGCCTTAATTTAATAATTCTTTCATTATACCAAAAAACCACCCCGATAAATAGGGTGGCTTTTTTTCTTATAATGAGAAGTAAAAATATTTATCAATTTCAGCGTTGTTGGCTTTCAAATATTGCTCAACGCTCTGCTTGTCATCTTTGACATAGGCTTGCTTAAGTAAGCACACGTCAGAATAAAACTTAGCTACTTTACCAGGCATGATTTTCTCCCACATAGCTTCTGGCTTACCTTCATTCTTCAATTGCTCGGTATAGATTTCTTTTTCTTTATCAAGTAGCTCAGCTGGCACCTCTTCTGGCTGCAAATATCTTGGAGCCATAGCAGCTGTGTGCATAGCGATATCTTTGGCAATCTCAGCAGTACCGGATTTCAAAGTGACTACAGCAGCCACTTTACGATTGGAGTGTAAGTAGCTACCCATGATGGCTGATTCGATGATTTCAGAATTGACTAATTGTAGATTTTCACCGATTTTGACAATCAAATCATTCTGGATTTTATCATTGGCCCAAACACTGAATTCATCTTTACCGCGTTTCAATAATTCATCAGCTAATTCTTGGACTTGGGCGATAAAGTCTGGGTTACGAGCCACAAAATCAGTTTCGCAACCAAGAGCCACGATAGCTAGTTTACCTTCAGCCTCAGCAAAGACAATAGTACCTTCTTTGATCTGACGATCAGCTTTTTTGGCAGCAATCTTTTGTCCGGCTTTACGTAATATTTCTATAGCTTTAGCTTCATCGCCATTGGCTTCGGCCAAAGCTTTGTTGATATCCGACATGCCTGCGCCAGTAGCCTGGCGAATTTTTTTGACTAATTCTAAATTAGGCATAATTTTTATTTGTGTTAATTATTGTTTGTGCTCTTTAGCCTCTTTGATAGTTGCGGCCAACAAGTTGGTGATGATTTCAATAGATTTGATAGCATCATCATTGGCTGGGATAGCATGAGTGACCAATTCTGGATTGACATTGGTATCAGTCATAGCAATGATTGGAATATTCATCTTACGAGCTTCACTGACAGCAGTTTTTTCTTTGATGACATCTACCACATAGATAGCCTGTGGCAAGCGCTTCATGGCTTTGATACCACCGACATTTTCTTTTAATTTGTTTAGCTCTTTACGAAAATTGACTTGTTCTTTTTTGGTATAAAGTTCCCAAACACCATCTTCCTCGTCTTTTTCCATTTTTTCTAATTTGCGAGTCAATTTGACGATGTTTTCAAAATTGGTAAAAGTACCACCCAACCAACGACCAATGATGTATGGTGATTGGCAAGAGTCAGCAGCACTTTTTACAAGCTCACGAGCTTGTTTTTTTGAACCAATAAATAAAATCTGACCATTGGCTTTGGTTAGTTTTTCGGCAAAGTCCAAAACCATAGGTAAGGCTTCGACGGTCTTTTGTAAGTCAATGATATGCACACCATTGCGATCAGTGTGAATATAACGACTAGCTTTTGGATGACGTTTAGAAGTTTTGTGACCAAAGTGCACGCCCTTCTTCAACAATTCCTCTAATGAGGGAATAGTAACCATATTATTCTTTCCTTTCTTATGCCTTAAAGACTAGCTCAAGGCAACCCATATTCACTTTTTTAGCTAGCCCAAGCTTGTTGGGAAGGAAGCTAAAAATCAAGTAAATATTTGTGATTAATTAAAATTAAGGTCTAAATAAAACCTTAAAGGTAGGCACATATTAACACAAAAGTTTATATTTGGCAAGAGTTTTGGCCTAATATCACAAAATACCAAAAAAACCGGAAAATAAGCTAAATCTTAAATCTTGACATTTTCTTTATATTTTGATATTGTGTGGGGGCATTTATTAGAAAAATCCTATGTTTCATAGGAGGAAAATTTATATGAAAAAAGAAATACATCCAAATTATTACTCTGATGCCAAAATCATTTGTGCTTGTGGCAATATCATGACCACTGGATCAACTCTCAAAGAAATCCGCGTGGAAATTTGTTCTGCTTGCCATCCTTTTTATACTGGCAAAGAAAAATTAATCGATACTGCTGGTCGTGTTGATAGATTCAAGAAGATGAAAGAGCTACAAAAAACTGTTGGCGCTACTCGCCGCGGTCGTACAGCCAAACGCCAAGCCTCTACTAGCAAGAAGCTAGAAAAAGAGCGCGCCAAAGCCAAAGCTGAAATGAATGCTCCAGAAGTCAAAGTCAAAAAAACTCCAGCCAAAAAAGCCGCTGTAAAAAAATAGCTATTTTTTAATAAACAAAAAACTCTTTTTTTAATAGGAGTTTTTTTGTTAGGTAAAAAGCGGTATAATAAAAAGTGCCTAGCTTGCAGCTATACTAGAGTTCTCGACAAGCTCGAACAAAAGCTTATTTCTTCGAGCGAGCGGAGCGAGTCGAGAAGTTTAAAAAAATACATAGTTTAAGTTCTCGACAAGCTCGAACAAAATATAAAAAATATGGAAAACAATATCGAACAACTAAAAAAAGATCTGGACAGTATGGAAGCTGAGATGCAGCTACCAGAAGTCATGGCCGACAGTAAAAAAATAATCGAGCTTGGTAAAAAATACAGTGAGACCAAGTATGTTTTTGATTTGTCAGAAAAGATCACCAAGACTAAATCTGATCTAGATAGTCTCCAGGAATCACTCGGTAAAGAAAGTGATGAAGAAATGATCGTCATGACTCAAGAAGAAATAGACCAGCTACAACAGCAGCTAGCCAAGGATACTTTTGAGCTGGACGAAATCCTCCATCCTCTAGACCCTCGCGACAAACGCGATATTATTTTGGAAATCCGCGCTGGTACTGGCGGTGATGAGTCAGCTATCTTTGCCTCTGAGCTTTATCGTATGTATGCTCGCTTTGCTGAAAAAATGGGCTGGCAAGTCAAGATATTGTCATCCAATCGTACTGGCCTCGGAGGATTCAAAGAAATCATTTCCGAAATCACTGGTACCAATGTCTACAAAAATTTAAAATTTGAAAGTGGCGTCCATCGTGTCCAACGCGTACCCGAGACCGAAAAAGCTGGACGCGTCCACACCTCAGCTGCCACTGTGGCTGTCATGCCCGAGGCCGAAGAAGTCGATCTAGTCATTGAGTCCAAAGATATCAGGATCGATACTTTTTGTGCTTCTGGACATGGCGGACAGTCAGTCAATACTACCAAGTCAGCTGTCCGTATCACCCATCTGCCTACTGGCACAGTAGTATCCTGCCAAGATGAAAAATCCCAAGGCCAAAATAAGGAAAAAGCGATGGCTATTCTAAGATCCAGAATCTTGGACAAAATGGAAGCTGATCATCATGCCAAGCTTGCTGCTGAAAGAAAAAACCAAGTCGGCTCTGGTGATCGTAGTGAAAAAATCCGTACTTATAACTTCCCTCAAGACAGATTGACTGATCACCGCATCAAGCTCACTCTACACAACTTGCCAATAATTTTGGATGGTGATCTATTACCCATCATCACCCCACTACAGCAAGCCGCTCGTGCAAATTCATGACTATAAATGAGCTCACACAAACAGCCCAACAGCAATATCCCCAAGTCCCCCTTGGAGACATAGAATTATTGTTGACCAAAAGTCTGCATCGCTCACTCAACTATCTTTACAAAAATCCGGAAAAAATATTGAACCGCTCTAGCCAATCAACTTTTTGGCGCCTACTACAGCGTCGCGCAACTCATCATAGTGTTGCCTATTTACTCAGCCATAAAGAATTTTATGGTTTGGATTTTTTGGTGAATAAACACACTCTCATCCCCCGCCCTGATAGCGAGGTACTGATCGATGAAGCTCTGCAATACTTACAAAAAAATAAAATATCTTCACCAAATATAATTGATGTTGGTACTGGTAGTGGCTGCCTGATCCTCACTCTAGCCAAAAATTATAAGCAGTCAGCTGAATTTTATGCAGTTGATAACTCTGGTCGAGCTCTCCAGGTAGCCAAAACCAATACTAGAAAGCATGGTTTGAAAAATAAAATAAAATTTGTAAAATCCAATTTACTCAATAAACTAGCTAAAAATAAATTTGATCTAGTCTTGGCTAATTTACCATATCTGACCAAAAAACAACTACGAGAACCTAGTATCAAAAAAGAACCACGCAATGCTCTCTATGGTGGTGCTGATGGTTTGTATTTTTATAAAACACTACTAAAACAATTACCAGAATATTTGAACAAAAAATATCTGATACTCTTAGAAATAGACCCCGAACAAGAACTCGCTATCCAAAAAATAGCTGAAACATATTTGCCAAAAGCCAAACTAGAAATCATCAAAGATCTCAGTCAACAAGCTCGGGCCTTAAAAATAACCAATTGACAAAATAATAAAGATAATATAAGCTTCGGCGTTCACTGGTTCTTTTCACCCCAGACAAAGGAAGCGTGCTGATGAGACAGAGAAAACGCATAGCGCAAAAATGGATAATATACTTCAGTCATCAAGAGGTTTTGTGTCCTCTGCCATATTTCACTCATACGAGCTACAAGGCTCTAAAAAAAGGTCAGGTCATCACCAATAAAAATAGCCGCTACAGAATCACCAATATTGTTGCCAAACAAAAAAAGGGCACCAGTGTAGCCCATGCTATCATCATCTATTACGATAGATAAACGCCTCGTGTCTGAAAATCAATCTGCTCACCAATCGGTGGGCAGATTTTATTTTATCTCTAAAATAGACTCAGTATTTACAATCTGCACCCAAGTATGGCCAGGTAAAAGTTTTAATTCCTCGGTACCTTGATCATTGAAAAACCTAGTGCGGTTATTTATATATTTCCACTGACCGGACTGCTGTCCTAGGGCATTAAAAACATAAACTTTACCACCTTTTTGGGTAGCCATAGAGCGACGCTCAATATCAATCAATTTTGAATCCACTATCTGCACGATTACATTGCTGGCCGTAGCTTGATCTCCAGTATCAAAAGTAAACTGCTCATCATCCTGCCAGCGCTGATATTGTTGTAAGGCATTATTGAAACGCCAATTAGCTTTATAAAAATCCTCAGAATACTTGATAGTAATTTCTGGTTTTTGAGTTTCTTCGGCTGGCGGAGCATCGACATAGTGCCACAAGATATCGATACTAGAGCTAGCTGTACTAGATTTTACTTCTTTTATCTCTCCAACACGCAACCAATTGGTCTCCGAAGTAAAAACATTGCTCGGCGCTTTCAATTTTTGGTCACGCCAAAAATATATTTCGCCAGAACCAATCTGATCAATATTAGTAAAATTATATTTTTTGACCTCGGCTAGAGCCTGTGGACTACCGCCGACATGCATGTAGACACCACCATACTCCTCTGCCCAATCCATATAATAAGGACGAGCCGAACGCACTGGCCCAACTTTGGCTACTGCCTTATTTTGATCAAAAACAGCTAGTAGTCTAGTAATATTACTCTCAGCTAATGCCTCATAGATGATGTCAGCCTGAGCGAGTCCGGCTTGTGGTCTAGCAGTATAAGAATTATCTATCATGATAGCCACTGGAAAATAATACCAGCTTTCATTAGTCACCACTTCACCGCTCAAAGGATGACGCAAAGCATTTTGAGTAGTCATGGCATTTTGCGTGGCTTGATTAGCTTGGATATTTTTTTGACGAGAGTTAAAAAAAAGTTTTAGCAAACCAGCTAAAATCAAAATAACTGCCAAAACAATGACAGTTATTGCCAAATAAATTTTTCTTTGGCGACTAAGCATGGATTATTTTATTTTTGTGTAAAAAATTATTATTTTTTGTCAGCAGCTGGAGCGGCAGCAGCAGCTTTGTCAGCTTCGGCAGTAGGAGCAGCAGCAACGGCAGCGCTAGTAGCAATCACTTCTTTTCTTGGCACAACTACATCTACTACTTTATCAAATTTGTTGTCCAAAATTTTGACTTCTTTGGCTACAACCAAATGCTCTACTGTGATATCACTACCAATATCAGCTAACTCGCTCAAATTTACTTCAATAAAAGCTGGTAGATCTTTTGGCAAGCAACTGACTTTGACTGATTGTCTTTTGATTTCTAATTTACCACCTTGCTCACGAACAGCTTTGGAAGTACCACTAAATTTCAATGGCACAATAGTAGTAAATGGAACTTTTTCATCAACAGCCAAAAAATCAACATGAATCAATTTATCGCTCACTGGATCTTTTTGAAATTCACGAATAATACCTGAGATAATCTGACCATCCAAATCTAAATCAACAATTTGACTAGTACCAGCAGTGTTAATAACTTTTACTAAAGTATTATAGTCAGCACTAAACAAAACTGATTCTTTTTTCAAACCATAAACAGCACCAGGGACACCGCTATTGTTTCTAATAGAAGACAATAGACTGGCCTTACCTTTGGCTCTAGCTTTTACAGTTAATTTCATTTCGGACATAATTTTTGCTCTTAAAAAATAAATATAGTGGTACTATTTAATCATAATGCCCACGAAAAGTCAATACCAATGAACAATTATACCTAATGTTGATATTCAGCACGATATTTTAGTTATACACAATGAGTAATTTATTTAAAAGGTAAAATATGGTATACTTGACATATCGTAAATAATACTGTATGGTATCAAACCAAACAGAAAAGTCCTATCATTTCTGACAGGACTCGGTAATTCTAAAAAAACACTTAGTCAGCGTCTTTGTGCAAAGGGTCGCTGATTTTGTTTTTAGGAAGAATTATATCTACCCAGAAACAAAATGCTTTTTTACCTCGATTTTTGGCCCATAATACCACGCCATTGGGCAGGGTAATATAAGGCCTACAGATTATTGGCATCCGTTTTTCTGATTAATCCCAATTAGCAAAAGCTAAATAACTAGGGATTATTAGTTACCTAGAGAAAGCAGGAAAGAAGAGAGGGCTCACTCTAAATAACTAAAAAAACTCGTACCAAAGTTTCCAGCGTAGGCGAGCAAACTTTCGTTTGTTTTGCCTTGCGGCGTTGATCCTTTTAGAACCTACGCCGGAAACTCTGACACAAGTTATTGTGTAGTCTACTCTTTTGAGGGGGATCAGCCCTATTTGTTAATTTACCTTCTGTATTTTAGCATAAATACAAAACAAGCGCAAGTACTTTTTAACAAAAATTATCTATTCCTCACATAAACACTCTGGACCATACCCAAGGCAATCATCATAGACCACAAGGAACTGCCACCACCAGAGACCAAGGGCAAGGGAATACCAGTCACTGGGGAAATACCCATATTCATACCAATATTAATAAAAGACTGGACCAAAATCATCGCTACAATACCCAAAACCAGATAGGACCCATGATCATCCTGCGACAAGCCCATAATATGAAATAATCGATAAATGATAAAGGCCAAAAGCCCTAAAGTCAGTAAAACTCCCAAGAAGCCCAAATCTTCGGCAATAACCGCAAAAATAAAGTCTGTACCAGGCTCTGGTAAAAAACGTAAATTGCTTTGTGAGCCCAGTGACAAGCCACGACCAAAAAATTGACCAGAGCCAACAGCGGTGATGGATTGCAAAACATTGTAGCCACTGCCTTTGGGATCAAGTCCGGGATTCATAAAAACCAAAAGCCTATCTTTTTGGTAAGGAGCCAAGACAAAAAACCAAGCTGTGGTCACTACCACTAAAAAAAGAGTAATTAACCAAAGCAAATATTTTTTTGGTAAACCAGTAAATAAAATCATCACTACCCAAACACCAACCATCACTAGTGATGATCCTAAATCCGGCTGCAACATGACCAAGCCAACATACAGTAAAACTATCAAACCAGAAACAACAATATGTTTCAACATATAAAACTCCCTAGAATTGTCAGAAAAATAGCGAGCCAACAAAACTACGCAGGCAATTTTGGCAAACTCTACCGGCTGTAAGCTCAATGGTCCGATGATAATCCAACCAGTCGTACCCTTGAGCTCTCGACCAAAAACAACAACTGCCACTAGTATTAGAGCAAATAAAATATAAATCAATTTACTGAAAGTGAACCATACCCTGTAATTGATATTGGCCACCACAAAAAATAAAACTAAACCAGTCAAGATAAATATTAACTGCTTTTTGAAAATCAAAAAATCTGAAGCCTCGATATTTAGGTTCAGACTATAGAGTATGCTGGCGCTCAAAAAGAGCAAAAAAAGCATAGCGAAAAAAAGCAACCAGTCTAAACGGCGTAAGGAAAAGAAAAAATCCCTCATAGTCTTATTCTATCCTGATTGTTTGGATTTGACTCGGCTGATTTAAAATTGTTTTTATCTAGCCAATTCAATATAGGCCATACCTCTGCTCTAGTGGCATTTGGTAAATTGTAAGCCCAATTCGCTTCGATGTTTCTAATTTCTAAAGATTTAAAATCTCTTTCATTTATCTCGGCTACACCGACAATATTGTCATTGGCAAACAAAGCTACTTGCCAGCCTACTTCCCAAAAGTTAAACAAAGATTTGTTTTGAGCTTGCCAAGTCACTTGGGTCGGCAAGGCGACATTGACTCCACCTACCTGCACTGAGCTAGCACTTTGATATTTCAAATCAGTGATTGGCCAAGATATCTGTGGAGTTTCATTGGTCAAGCGTTGCCAACGAACATTATCAATTTTGACATTGACGCTACCGATGGGCGCATCTGTCTTGTAGCCCAACTGCAAAAGCAAATGTTGATCAGCAGTATTGAGAAAGCCTGTCCTGACTGGTAAGTCCTGACCATTTATAATAAATTTATAATCCAAAGAAGAAACTAACCAATCAGCGTTGGGATTTTTGATAGTAGCTACTAGATTGTAGACACCATTACCTAGAGTCAAAGCGTGAGCTTGGCCAAGTTCAACTTCTAGAGGAGCTTTTTCTTGGTGATAAGCTGACCAGACGCCATTACTTTTGAAATTTTGAGAAATCTCTAACCAGCTAGGAGCTTGTACATAACGAAGCACATTGAAAGCTAATGCAACATAAATACCAACAATGACTAAGATAGCTGCTATCCAAGCCAAACGAATAAACATGGCTTTGTGTTGCAAAAAATACATGCCACGATCAAGATCTTTTTGAGATAATGGTTGGAAATAATCCATAATTAGTAATGACTAACATCATTATTATACTAAATATTTGCCCTCAATACAAATGTTTGGCCATGATACAAAAATATGTTATAATTAGCTCATTAAAAGTTTAAATAATACTTTCATGTTTGAAACTTCAAAAGACGTCTTAAACCTAGTGCTCAGTATCTCGATTTTTTTGGTCGCAGCCAGTATGTCTTGGCTGTTTTACCAGATGGCCAAAACTTTGCACGCCATCAATCGTGTCGCTGAGGGTATAGAAAAAATTGTCAGCGCCATCGAAGAAAGTATTGAAAAATTTAAAGATAAGACCAGCAACATTGCCACCTATTTGACCGTAGTACTGAAGACCGGACAGCAGATACTAGAAATGGTCCAAAACAAAAGAGCCGCTCGTCGTAGCAAAAAAAACGCCGGGCCGGAATAAAACAAAAACCAAAATAAAAATCCCGATAAGATTTTGTTTAATAACAAATTATCGGGTTTTATTGTTTGTGTTAAAAATATAAAAATAAATGTTTATTCACCTGCATACCCACTCTCACTATAGCCTCCTCGATGGTCTCGGCACTATCGATGGCTTGATTGCTGAGGCCAAAAATCAAGGAGCCACTGCTTTGGCTTTGACTGACCATGGA
>CAYVXP010000018.1:0-11212 GCA_964455165.1 uncultured Gammaproteobacteria bacterium | reverse complement strand
TTCTTTCTCTATATTTAATCTATCGTGTCTCTCGACTCGCTATGCTCGCTCGAGACATTCGCCTCGTCTATTTTAATTTAGGTGGTTGAGACTCTGATCCGCCAGCTGGCGGAGAAGAGCCGAAACCATGAACGAGTCCCGCCACGCGGGACGAGTCGAATGGTGCCGAAGAGAGGATTTGAACCTCCATAGCCTCACGGCTACACGGCTCTGAACCGTGCGTGTCTACCAATTTCACCACTTCGGCTTATTAAAAATAAAGTGCAAGTATTAAATGTAGATTAGACTAAACTGAGAACCAATTTTCGTAGTCCCGCATAGGCGGGACGGAGATCCCGCTTGACCTCTCGGCCCTGAGCTCGAGGCCGAAGGGGCGAAGCGAAATGGCGGGACACCACTTCGGCTAGATATAATAAATAAGCTATCTCATATTATTATATTTACATTATATTGTCTATATTGATGATCAAACAAAAAACCACCCAGCCCCTCGCGAGGGGCTGGGTGGTTTAAAATTATTTAAACTAAAAGTTTATTTAAATCAACAATAATTTTTTCTAAACTATAATCAGCCTTAGTAAAATAGCTATCAATACCCAAATTCATATATGATTTTACCTTATCTTGTGTGGCGGTATTTGACACCACAATGATTGGAATACTTTTCCACTGCGAATCAGCCTCTTTCAATCTGACTACCAGATCAAGACCATTTTCTTGACCTAATAAATAATGATCGAGCCAAATAGCATCAATTTTTTCTTTACTCAAATGAGCCATGGCTTCATCCACCGAACGAGCAGTGAAAGTATTGAAATTATGAATCTTTAACTTGCTAGAAATTGCTTTTTGCAAGGGTAACTCATCCTCGACAATCAAAATATTTTTTTTATCAGACATATTTTACATTAATTATTTATTATAATTTAATCCTTTGCTACCCTCTTTTTTGACCACCCCTTTGAGTGGTATAGTGGCATAAAATGTCGTACCTTTATTTTCTACCGACTCAAACCAAGTTTTGCCACCAAATTGTTCAATAACTGCTTTAATAATATAGAGACCCAAGCCCGTACCATCAGTGACCTTTTCCCTAATATTATCCGCTCGAAATAATTTGGTAAATATCTTTTCCTGCTGAACTTTAGGAATACCATAGCCAGTATCGGCCACACTAATCAGTGCGTCTTTTCCTTTGATAGTAATATTAACACTTATCTTACCTTTATCTGGTGTGTATTTGACAGCATTTGATAAAAAGTTTTGCCAGACTATACGCATGATCTTGGCGTCAAGATTTATTTTTGGCAAATTTTTATCATATTTTGTGACGACTACTTGTTTCTTTAGTAAAATCTGCTGTTTTAACTCAGTCAACACGCTATCAGCTAATTCCCTTAGGTCAGTCGGTGCGGAATCAACGGCCAAAGTGCCCAGCTCAATCCGTGATACATTGAGTAAAGCATTGACTAGATCAATCATTCTTTGGTTACCATCAAAAATCTCTTTGACGTATTCTAATTGCTCTGCATTGAGCTTACCGGCATCACCATGAAGCAACATTTCGGCATACCAATTGATTGCCGATAGTGGCGTCCGTAGTTGATGTGAAGCCAAGGACACAAATTCTGACTTAGCACGATCAATTTGTTTTTCTTTGGTCACGTCACGCTCAATACCTATAAAAAAACTCACCTTACCAGCCTCATCCAAAATCGGAGAAATACTAGCCATGGATTCATAGACTTGTCCATTTTTTCGTTTATTATTAATAAGGCCATAAAATATTTTTTTGTTTATCTTGATTGTCTTCCACATGGTTTTATAAAAATCTGGAGTCATTTGACCTCCCCACAAATTTTTATCACCAGCTTTTTGGCCGATTATCTCTTTGTTGTTAAATCCGGTTATTTTTTCCACGGCCTTATTAGCATATAAAATCAGACCTTCAGCATCAGTGATTATAATATGATCAGAAGCATTCTCTACGGCTAACTTGAATTTTTCTAAATCTTTAGCCAGTAGTTCTGATTTTATTTTTTCTTGCTCAACGTCCTCCAGAAGATTGAGCGTGGCTGCCTGTTGATCAGTTATTGCTTTGGCTTTGCTAGTAATATCTTTAGTTTGTTCAGTTACTTTTTTATCTAAATTTTTATATAAGTCATCTAAATCTTTAGCCATTTTATTAAAAACCTTAGCTAAATCATTAAATTCATCATTACTCTTTAATTCTATTTGTTGAGCAAAATTACCAGTACTAATAGCTTGAGCAAAAACTTTTAATTTAGCTAAAGGACTAATAAAAATATCAAATAATCTTAACAGCACAAAAATTGACAAAAGAACGACTAAAAAAGTGATACTAAATAAAAATATAATAGTAGAAAAAATTGTGGCTTCAATTGTTTCAAGCGAAGTCTCGGTCACTAAATAAAACGGTAAATTTTCTAATTTTACTAAACCAATTATTTCTTCATCACCGTCTACCTTATCATTGATTTTTAAGCTTAATGGTTTCGTGAAACTACGCAACGCAGTTTGCACCACATCATATTGCAAGCTATCTATTTTGTGACCCAAAAATTTATCACTGGTCTCTATGGCCGATAGTTCTCCGGCCGACAAGGTGCCCAAACTCTTCAAAAATCTATCCGCTCTATTGGAATAAACAACTACCCCATATTGATCAGTCAACATGATGGTGCTATTTTTAGAAACCTCACTATTTACAATAGCTTGCTCTATTTCCTCCGTGCTAACTTTGACTACCAAGACGCCAATAATTTTTGCTTGCCCATCAGTGACTGGATAAGAAAAATAATAACCAAATTGCTGACTAGTTTTACCTAACAAAATCTCGGTCCAAGCCTGGCCTCGAATAGCCTGCTTAAAATAATCACGAAAACTATAGTCTTGGCCAACAAAACGCTGATCAGTAGAAATAAGTCCCTGACCTTTTTCATCCAATAAATAAATAGCTAAATACCTTGAGTCTTGCTCAGTATACTCTAAAAATATATTATCAAGCTCCACTCTTCTAGCTTCACTACGCTCTAGCAAATATTCTCTAACCCTAGTCCGGGTGCCCAACATTTTACTAAAAAGTTGATGCTTAGCAAAAATTTGCTCACTTTCATGACTTTGCTCAATATTTAGCTGATTAATCTCACTAACTTTCTGTCTGACCATGAAGTCTTTTAAATAGAAAAAAATGAACAGACTAAAAAATGATATCATTATTACACCAAGAATTGAGGTGCTTAAAATTATTTTTTTCTTCAAAGACAATTGTGCCATAAAATTATTTGTTTTTATTTTCTAGCTCGTTAATCTTACTTTTTAATTCTACCATTTTTAGCTCTCGGCCGATCATAAATTTATTCAAAGCAGAAAGTTCGTCAATTTTTTCTTGAATTTTTAACTCACTTTGTTTTTTGGTATCAATATTAATAATAGAACCAACCATTCTAACTGGTTTTTTATTGGCGTCATATTTCACAATACCACTGGCTAAAAACCATTGGTACTTAGCTGATTTTAATTTCAAGCGAAACTCAGCTTCATAGGCTTGAGCGCTTGCTATAGACTTTTCGATCAGGGAAAAGGTTCGTGCTAAATCCTCCGGATGCAAAATTGATTTAAAAGTATCTAAATTATTTTTTAATACGCCAGGTTTATAACCCAGCACTTTATATAGCCTTTCCGAAAAACTAAACTGATTGTTAAGTAAATTCCAATCCCAAATCATAGCCCCTGATCCAGTTAATACTAATTCATAATTTTCAGTGGCCGTTTTCAATTTATCTTCTAAGATTTTATTTTTTTTGATAGTATCCTCTAGGCTCGTCACTTTATTCTCTAAATCTGAATGAAAGTTTAAAATTTCCCAAAAATTTCGTGGTTTATTACGATTGATTTCCATAAAACCCTCTGCCCTTAAAAGCACTGTAATAATTGGCGCTGCTATGAAAGATAAAATAAGCCTGACTAAGATATTTCCGCTCAACACCGAGATATAAATATCGCTGGCACCAAATACGCCGGTAGTAAATATAAGTGTATCTAAAAATAAAACTAGTAAAGTGACTAAAAAAACTCTAAACAATAAATTTAGTGACTTTATTTTGGAAAGTAGCTCCCAAAATATAGTTAATATAAATATATCAAGAACAATCCCTAAAATTGACCAAAAATATGTTCTCAGTACAGAAAAATTGAACTGAAACCACGAGCTTGTATCAAGCATAAGCTGTAAAGCATACACTATAAAAATATAAAAAAATGAAGTACCCAAAATAACCCACAAAGCAATCCGTACAGCCTTGACACCCTCTAGTAAATACAAAAACAAGACAATAAACATAAGGGTCGTAAATAAGGAGACTGAAGAGATCAGGAAAAACAAATCACCCTTGATAATAGCAAAGCCAAGGTCACTCAAATTATGAGTCAAAATAGTCACAATAGCTAAATAACAATAAAGCGGTATAAGAGTAAACTTTGATTTTATTCTATACAAAAATACTACCAATAACCAAAAAAATATTGTTTGTACAGTTAATATTAGCAGGGGCATATTATTAATATTAATTAATTTATATTTAGCGAATAAAACTAATCGGTGTAGTTGTAGACTCAGTCAGTGGAGCACAAACAGTCACTCGACTATTAGCATCTTTGACTACATTGTAGCCCGTGCCATGGGTACTAGTACTGATCGGATCGATCGGCAAGCTGACTAAATATTTGGAATTAGTTGTGAGCTCCAATAAAGGAATTTTACTATTTCCCACACATGTCAGCGTGACTATGCCGGTCTTACATGTTTCGGCCATAGTCACTGGCGCTGCACAATTAGCATCTTGCTGTATAGAGCCTGGTAAAGAACCATTGTTATCTATACTATATTGTTTAATCGCATTCAAAATACTCAGAACATCGGCACTTCTCTGAGCATCGCGCTGTTTGGCTAAATGTTGGGCCGGTCGCAAAGAAGTCAGAGTAAAGGCGGCCAAAAGACCCAAAATCAAAACAACCAAAATTAATTCTATCAGAGTAAAAGCTTTGGCTTGAACAAATTTTTTGTACATATATTTATAATACTTATTATTTTAAAAATCAGCTACTTCTAACCACGAGCTTGTAATTATGCTTGGGACAATAGCCGTCACATTGGTCTGGACTTTACGGATTATTGTCCCTACTGTACTAGAGGCGATAACTAGACGATTGGATCCACCCAAGTTTGTTACTGTGTAGCTACAAGTACCCTGGCCAATACTCAAATTTCCACTACCCGTATAAACTATTGAACTTCTGATTTGCTGTAAACCCTCTTCCAAACAGGCATTTGCCAAGCCTCTTGCTTGACTGGCTTGCTCTTGGGCAAAACTAGTTGCTGATAAGCCTATACCTAGTAAAGTAAAAGTAACAGCAATAGCCGTGGCAATCGCCCCAACTATAATGACACTCAATAAGGCAATATATCCTGAATTTTTTTGCTTAATGATTTTATTCATAATTATCGTAAACTAGCTGAGCCATAAAAAACTTTGCTATAAGTGTACTCCTGTAGACTACTAGGATTAACATGAGTCAAGGTAAATTGAAAACTAATAATACCCTTAGTGCTGGCTCTACTCTGATTATAAAATATTAATGATGAAGCTGTGACTCTGGTATTATTCAAGGGTACGGCAGTAGCTACACCTTCTTTTATTCTCAACTGTCCAGCAGATAAGTCAAAAATTGTCGGCGAATTGGCCCCGCTCACTACGTTGACAGACAAAGAAGTGGCACTAGCTCCCGTACTAGGAGAGTTGATAGCGGTGGCATCGCGAATAGTTTGCGTCATTAGCTGGATAGCCTGGGCTCCCTGCTGCTCTACCTCGCTGATTGTCTGACTCTTGGCCCTACTCTGTATCGCCGTATTATAAATACTACTAGCCGTTATCAAAATACCCATAAAAATAGCCATATAAAGCACTATCTCTACTAGTGTAAAACCGGGCTCTTTATTTTTTTTAATAAAATAAAACATTCTATGATGGTTGTATAATATAAAATTCTGAAGTATTACTAGCACCAACTACAAAAGCTCTATCCAGAAGAGAGTCATAAAAAATACCATTACCAGCACTAGCGCCAGTCAAGCTCATGCTACCTACCAAAGTAATAGCGCTAGGATTACTAACATTTATCACTCTAAAATTATTAGTAGTGGCTGAAGTACTTAAAAATAAATATGTATTACTATTACCAAGGGACATATCTGTAACATTGGCGCCGGCTGCATAAGTGCCCATCTGAACCGGGCTACTTGGCGTACTAACATCCACTGCTCGCACTTCTCCGCCAGTACGACCTACAAAAACTGTCGTACCAGCCCCAGCAATTGATAAGCCTGTACTAGTACCAGTCAGATTCAAAGTAGCAGCTACAATTGGTGTAGCTGGCACAGAAACATCCACAACATAAAGCTCACCGCTAGTATTATAATTAGAAACATAAAGATAAGAACCTATCAACACAATATCACTAGCTGTATTAGCTAAACTCAAAGAACCAACCAGGGTCACTGCGGCTGGATTAGTGACATTGACGACTGTAATTTCTGGATTGGCTGCATCGAGTGTTCTAGCCAAATAAGCCGTAGTACCACTAATTACTATACTCAACACATCGTTGGTCCCAGCTGCGTCATATGTACCAGCCATGGTTGGTAAACTTGGGTTAGTGATATTAACTATTTGTAAATCTTGATTATCTTGACGCGAACCAATATAAGCGTAGTTACCACTAACAGTGATAGCCTGGGGGATGCCCGTCAAACTCAAAGATCCAGTCAAAGTCGGCGAAGCTAAATTACTAATATCAATGATCAAAAAATCAGGTGTTCCATCAACACGGACCATATAAGCATAATTGCCTTGGGTCACCACCTTCCAGCCATCTTGATTACCAGCTGCATTATAAACAGACTGTTGAACTGGTAAGGCCCAATTACCTATACCAGAAACTGTGGCCACCCAATTAGTTAAATACGTCGTCAAGGATATATTGCCGGCTCTTTGGGCTGTTTGTTGCCAAGTAACTTGCGAAATTACTTGTTTACGATTGGCACTAGGCGTACTGATCTGTATCTGACGGGTATAGATGTCGGTGACATCTTGAGTACCAGAAAAAATCCATTGATTGGAGCTCGTAGCTAGACCGTAATTACCATCAACTAAATTAGCAAAATCAGCATCCCGAATATTACGCGTAGCCTCTAGACCCTCCTCGGCTAAAAATGTTGCCCGCGATTTGGCACCAGCCACCACAGCACTCTCTTGAGAATAAATAAAATTACCAATCAAAGCGACGGTAAGCAGTGCTAATATAGCCAAGGCTAAAATAATTTCTACTAATGAAAAACCCAGCTGTCTAGTAGTCAACCATCCCCTTGCTGTTGATTGTAATATTTTTAACTTCATTGATACTAGTATTAGTTAAAGTTACGGTGCCCACACTAGCTGGCAAGCCAGTAAATTTGGTAAAGACTATTTCACTCAAGCCACTTGGTACTACTACATCAGGTAAAACAAAAATCTCATCAAAGGCACTATTGCGAGCCGCATAAGAAGTGCCGCGAAAAACTACAATCTGACTATTCCCTACATACAAACCCCAACTAGAATTCGCATCCATGCCTTGAGCTAGTGTCTGAACCCGACGCAAATTTTGGACTACAGTAATTGTAGCTAAATCAAGATCATTTTTACTTTGATATTTTTGATAAAATGGACTAGCAATACCAAATAATACAAACAACATCGCCAAAGCCAATATCATCTCGACTAAAGTAAAACCCTGCTTATTTTTATTCATTAACAACATGCTAGGCGCTACCTATTTTATTCATCAAATTGTAGATAGGCAAGATAACACCGATGGCCATAAAGGCTACTCCCAAGCCTACAAAAAATAATAATACCGGCTCTAATAATACCGACACTGCCTTGGCTGTATCATCCAGTTTATTTTCATAATTGTCAGCAATCTGCAAAAGTATTTCTGATAATTTGCCTGACTGCTCACCAGCGATAATCATCTGTTGCATGGGCACAGGCATTATTTTATTGATAGCCTTGTAAGACAAAAAACTTTTACGAAATGACTCCCCGTCCTGAATACTATCAGCTAAGTGGTCATAAAATTTTCGATAAATTTGAAAATCGGTCACTGAACGCAAAGCATTGAGGGCATCCATGACCGGCAAACCAGCTTCAAGCAGTGAGCCCAGTACAAAGCCCATGCGCGATAATTGTATTTCTTGGACAAACCTCTTGATAATAGGCAAAGAAAATATAAAACCTTGGCCGATGAACTTTGTCTTGGAATATTTGAACAATAAAAAATAAAATAATACAATGGCTCCAATAAAAATAGCACTGGCCTTCAAACCATACACCTCAAAAAATTTACCAAAAGAAATAATAGCCCGTGT
The DNA here is from genome assembly GCA_964455165.1 of uncultured Gammaproteobacteria bacterium. Classification (GTDB taxonomy): domain Bacteria; phylum Patescibacteriota; class Patescibacteriia; order UBA1558; family GWA2-36-10; genus CALMZN01. The sequence goes on along the minus strand of CAYVXP010000018.1, from coordinate 2,724 downwards.
GGTCCAAGGTAAATCTGAGCCTAAGGAAGTAAAAACTGAAGAAATACGCGGTAAGACAAACCAAGCAATACCAATGCTGACCAAGGTGGTCAAGGCCAAAACAAAAACCGGATAAAGCATAGCCCCATTTACTTTGGAACGTAAAAATCTTTCGCGCTTTTGCTGTTCATTGATAACTTTCAAATTTTCTACCAAGCGACCAGATTTTTCTCCCAAACGAACCAGTGCGACAGCATAATCTGGCAAGATATTGACCTTGGACAGGGCATTACTCAGAGAAGACCCTACTTCAATTTCTTCTATAATCTTGGCCACCATTTTTTTCATGCGCTGGGATTTCAACTCAGCTTGGATAGCTCGCAAATTTTCCAGCAGACCCATGCCGGAGCTCAAAAGCAAATATAAATTTTCAATAAAATATTCTTTTTCTTCACCTAAGCCAAAATTTGCCAAACTAGCTGGCAAATTAAATCTAAATTTTGATTTTTTATTTTTTTCTAGACTATCCATATTATTTATCCGGCGCTTCTACTACTCTTAATAATTCTTCTAGTGTGGTAGTACCTTGCCTGACTTTCAATAAGCCATCCTCAAACATAGAAATAAAACCTTGTAACTTAGCTATAGCCATAATCTCTTGCTTGGAAGGATGCTTGAGCATTAGATTCTCCATCTCTGGTGTAATTTTGATAAATTCATAAATAGCTGTACGCCCTTTGTAGCCACTGTGATTACAAATATCACAACCCTTGCCCTGATAAAAAGTATTTTGACCATCAGCAAAAAATCTCGCTGCCTCAGGATGCTTTTGAGCAATCTCTAATTTACTCAAAGAAATACTATAACGGCAATGCTCGCAGACTTTTCTAACTAAACGTTGAGCAATAATTAATTCGAGTGTCGAAGCTAACAAAAACGGCTCGACATCCATATCCAACAAACGTGGTATAGCAGTCGCTGCATCATTGGCATGAAAAGTAGAAAATAATAAATGACCAGTCAAAGCAGCATTGACCGCAATCTCGGCTGTTTCATGATCGCGAATTTCTCCCACCAAAATAATATCTGGATCTTGCCTGATGATAGAGCGTAGACCTTTGGCAAAAGTCAGTTCAGTCTGGGGATTAATTTGTATTTGATTTACACCGACTATTTTATACTCGACTGGATCTTCGATGGTAGTAATATTGACCTCTGGCCGATTTAATTTTTTTAACAAAGCGTACAAGGTGGTGGTTTTACCAGAACCAGTCGGACCGGCCACTACGATCATACCAAATGGTTTTTTGGAAGCCTGTTCTAATATGTCTTGTTGTTCACGGGAAAAACCTAACTCTGACAAACCCAAACCTTGAACATACTCTGACAAGACGCGCATTACTATCTTTTCACCATCCATAGTCGGCACAATAGAAACACGCAAATCAATATTTAAACTTTTATTAACATAGCGAATAGCACCATCTTGAGCACTAGAGTGCTCATCAATACGTAGGTGGGCTAGCACCTTGATACGGTTCAAAATATTCTCATAATACTCGCGTGGCAAGCGACCAGCTTCCTGCAAAACACCATCCACTCTGAAACGCACTACCACCTCTTTTTCCTCTGGCTCAAAGTGCACATCCGAAGCTTTGAAAGCTATGACGTCGGCCAACATTTCATCCAAAATTTCTGGAGCGACTCGCTTATTTTTTTCTATAATCTTGGTAAACCTAGTTTCTAGTGATTTGCGATAAGCTACCAAAGCTTCATCAATATCCTCGGGTAGTGAATAAGCAATTCTGATTTTCTGGGTAGGAAATATTTTACCCAAATCTTCGGCTAAATTTTTCTGCCCCGGATTGTCAGTAGCGATTACCACCAACTCTTTTTCTAATTTAAAAACAACCACCCTTTTTTCCCGTGCTAGGTCTTCGTTTATTTTCATGACCTGCTCAGGTGTAGGTTGGTTGGAATTCAAATCAGCGTAGGGAATACCCCATGACTCCGCTACGGCCTGACCCAATAAATCTTTGGTGATGATGTCACTACTAATCAAATAATCAACCAAAGAAATCTCATGTGTTTTGAGATATTCCTCGGCCTTTTTAATATCTTCAGCCGTGACATAATTTTGTCGCAGCAAAATTTCAACAATTTTGCCTTGATCAACATTCATTTTTTATTTGTTTTTATGTTTATTTAAAGCTATTTTTATAGCTTTTTGATACCGTCGACGATTTCTTGTAGAGAAGTATTTGATTTGATGAAGTAGTTGATTGCTCCTAACTCTTTGGCGCGCTTCAAATCTTCTTCTTGACCAAGGTTTGAGGTCACTATGACAGGTGTAGTTATTTTAAGTTCTTTTATTTTCTCCAACACACCAAAACCATCTACTCTTGGCATGATCAAATCCAATAAAATCAGATCAAACTGCTTAGTTTGCAAAATCTGCAGAGCTTCTTCTCCATCATTGGCAGCTTCAGCCTCAAAACCTTCATGATTTAGCTTCAAAACTAGAGCTTTGGCAATTGGTTTTTCGTCTTCGCAGATCAAAATTTTCTTGATCTTGGTAGGCATATAATTTTCCTAAAATTAATAATTATTTAATGTGTATATTATAACATAAAAATAAAAAAAATCCTAATAAAAAAACCACCCTATTTGAGTGATAATTTTTAGATTAAATTTTACTTTCTTTTTATCTCCAGCCACTCTGGCACATCGACAAAAGTAATACTT
>CAYVXP010000017.1:7580-11418 GCA_964455165.1 uncultured Gammaproteobacteria bacterium | reverse complement strand
CAGATGGTCGGAGCTGCCGCCATCCACAAGTTTGGCTTTTCTAATTATTATAATAGCAATTTTTACTACTCCATGCCCTTGGGCACCGACAATATCTACCAAGAATTTTTGACCATGATAGAAGACCAGGCCACTCGCGAAGTAGCGCTACAAGCCATGGAAAAAGCCAAGGTCAATCGCCTCTACTTTGTAGTCAATAACTACTGGCACTCTAGTAAGACAGCCAATCAGCAAGCTAGCGCCACAGCTGATGAAGTAATACCCATAGATAAGGGAGCTAATATGCTCTATCTCTACATAAAATAAAAAACCCCCAATTTTAATGGGGATTTTTTAATAAATTCAAAATACTTTATAAGATTGCGTCTTTGGCAGCCTTGGCTACTCTGAATTTGACCACAGTTTTGGCTGGGATATTGATAGTAGCACCGGTCGCTGGGTTGCGTCCTTGTCTGGCTGATCTGTGCTTCTTAACTAACTTGCCCATACCTGGCATGGAAAATTCTCCGTTGGATTTGACTTCTTTGTAAGCCACTTCCACAAGGACATCCAAAAAGGTTTTCACCTGCTTTTTTGACAATTCACTCTTTGTGGCTAACACCTCGAGTAATTGTGATTTAGTCATCTTGGCCATCTATTTATTGGTTAATTATTAATAACACTAGAAATATAGCATATTTTCTGCGAAATGTTAACAATATCACAAGTACCCTACTTATCCACAGGCTAAAAATACTTAGGCCCCACCTTTTTTTGAAAAGGTGGGGCCTTGTTTTTGATGTTGCGTTAACAACCGCTCAACATCAATTCTTCGGGAGTAGCCGGACGCAACAAATATGCGTAACGACCACAAATACAGCGTCCTCCGTTTTTTTGCAACAACTCACCAGCACAAGTACAAGGATATGGTGCTGACAATTGCATGAGAATTTCGTGGGCTTTTTTCCAATCACCCTCAACCGCAGCAGCTTTGTAAGCCGCTTCCAAAATTTTTCTCTGCTCGTTCACACTACACCTCCATGCTAGGGACACTCGCGCTCGACAAGAACTATCGAAAGAACAAGAACAAAAAAACCGCGCTAGGCGCGGCTTGATCAATCTTTTTTACAAAAAATTAAATAACAGCCGCTTGAACGCAGGAAATAATAATACTAATGATTACTATAACGACTTTTTTATTCATATGATTATTTTACATTATATATAATTATAGTCAAGATAATAAGTGTTGGTGCGGCGGGATTGGTCATCGGACCAATCCCGCCGCTAGAATCAAAATGTCGGTCCAGCAAAAAAATCAGTACTCACTCTCACCAAGGCCTCAGCTTCAGCCAAGTGATCAGAGCAGGCAAAACTACGCCGACCCTTGTAATTCAGACTCATGATCGATGTTTGCCCACAAATCACACATTTTTCTGCATCTACGCCTCTGTGTGCCAAATGAAAAACCTGAACTGATGTCTCGGTCTTTTCCGACATTAGTAGCCCCCTCAGTTTTTAAGGTGTAAGCTCAGACGCAAGGAACAATAAAAAAAGTCGTCCTAGGACGACTCGTTTTAAATAAAATTAATATGAAAACGGCCGTCTACAAACGAAACATAAAAAAGTAAAAATAGAAATTAGTGGCCGGGAATTTATTCATATATTTTATTTTTACAAATAATTAAAAAATAGTCAAGCTTATTGTTTTATTTTAAAATCCTGAAAAAAACCATGACGTGCTCGTAGTAAATACTGCGGCTCTTTCAGACATAAAAAATCTATTATGCCCTGCGGTGATAAATCTATATCTTTTATCTCTACGATCCGACCATCAACTTCAGCTGTCGCCATCACTGGCTCTTTTTTACCAATCGCATAAGCCAATTTTACTAAAACTTCTTTGGCTTTCATTTCTTGTAAATACTTGGTAGCTAAATATCTAGCCATATAGGCAGCTGAGCGATCTACCTTACTAGCATCCTTACCAGCAAAACAACCACCGCCAACTGGAATTTGTGGACCATAATTATCAGCCGTAATCTTACGACCAGTCAAACCAGTGTCAGCCGCAAATCCTCCTAAATGCCAAGCCCCAGCTGGATTAATAAAAACATTTTTATAATCAGAAATAATTGGCGCTATGACTTCCTTGATCACTAGCTGACGCAAATCATCCAAAGCTATATCATCTGTATGCTGAGTAGATATGACCACTGTCTCGACTTTGTCATTATTTAAAGTAACTTGAGCTTTGCCATCTGGCAATAAATACTTACTGAGCTGCCAAGTACTGTCTTGCCTCACCTCTTCGAGCCTACGAACCAGCCTAGTGGCCAAAACATGCTCTAGGGGCAGCATTTCGGCTGTTTCGGTCGTTGCATAGCCTACCATGATTCCTTGGTCACCAGCGCCCCCTGTATCGACTCCCTGGGCTATGTCCGGAGACTGCTTGACTAGATTGACCTGGATATCTAGCTTGTCTTGATAGCCGATCTGTTCGTACAATTTTTGAGCTATACTAGCAGCGTCTATATCAGCCGTAGTGGTCAACTCACCCAAAATAAATAATTTGCCATGACCACCCATAGTCTCTACTGCCACACGACTATTGGGATCTTGCTCTAGGCAAGCATCTAGTATGGCATCAGAAATCTGATCACACACTTTGTCCGGGTGACCCATGGTCACATTTTCTGCTGTTTTCAACATCTGTTTATTTATTAATGTTTATTATTTAAATACATGCTTTACCCGCCAAAGGCGGGTTGTTAAACATTTTTGAAAAAAAGTTTAACAAAAAAATTCTCTGGAAAACAGAGAAGATATTATTAAAATCATCGACCCTGTATACACAGGTTTGGATTTAGCACCTTTGTAGAAAAAATCCTACTAGGTTGCTGACGGATCATGAAGCCAAGTCTCTCCCCGTACTCTTGATAATTACTTTATTCAATTGTATTTACAGTATAGACGATTTTGCGGTTTTTATCAAACAGTGCTTTAATTATAGTATAAATCAGCAACCATATGGCTCTATCGCCTCTACAAAAGTTTATCATCAAACAAACGTCTGAAAACACTAAAAATCGTTTAAGTCGCCATGTTTTTAATCAATACTATAATAATAAAAAAAGAGTACCACAAACTGATATCCAAACAAAAGTTATTACCAAAAGTTTAGAGCGTTTAATCAAGCAAGGCTACCTAGTAGGCTTTGGGCAAAAGACTCAGTATAAACTATTTATAACTCATGTCCGCCTCAGTCCGCGAGGTAAAAAAATAGCCAAGAAACTTCTTGGCCAACAAGCTGAATTACCAATTTTTAAAAACAAAACAAAAAAATAAATTATTCTATAGTTACCGGCGTCCCGACCTGCGCCCACCAATACAGATATTCCATATTCTCATAAGCGACATTGACACAGCCATGACTCATGACTTGACCAAACTTGTTATGCCAATAAGCTCCATGAATATAATAACCAGATTTGAAACTTAAATTCCACTTAGTATTTTTGTAGTCATAATTACTACCCGTGTAACGCTTGACTGGAATTTTAGATAACACTGTAAAATTGCCCTTTGGTGTGGGCATTTTTTTTACACCTGATGAAATAGCAAAACTACCCAAAACCTTGTCACCAAAAGTATACTCTAAATTTTGTTTAGCTAAGTTAACCTTGATTTTTTTTGGTAATTTATTTGGCTGAGAATCCAACGGATCATAGCCAGCTGCTACTTCTGTGCCATCCAAATATCCATCGCCATCAGAATCAGGATTCATAAGGCCAGTACCAAGTACAATTTCCCAAGCATCATTCAAATAATCTTTATCCGAGTCAACTTGGATTAATTT
>CAYVXP010000017.1:0-7570 GCA_964455165.1 uncultured Gammaproteobacteria bacterium | reverse complement strand
AAAAAGCGGTGAATAAACAGTTTTTACTTCTTCACCATCGAGAAATTTATCTCCGTCGGTATCAGAATTGTTGGGATCTGTAAAATATATAGTAGTTTCTTGTAGGTCTGTCAGGCCATCATTGTCGCTATCTTTGTCTACATCCTGGGCATGAACAAAAACTGGAAAAATCAATACTACAAAAAAAATAATAAAAAAATATTTGAAAGACATGATTATATTATAGCATATTTATTAAAAACTGGCTTATTTTTTTCAAGCTATTGACATTTTTGGCATATTTGTATATAATATTTATTCTTTTGTTCATCAAGCGGTCCTCTCTAGTAGAGGCCATACATGACTCTAACCAAGGAAAAGGAGGTGTTTTAACTGCTCACGGAGGAAATGCCCAATGGATCCTAAACCAATGGGTAATTAAATTCAGTTCTGAAAAACCCTTAAGAGGACCTTTCATGGTAAGCAAACCCGCCAGCAAGATCAACAGCCGGATGAATTTTAGTCCGGAGGCGAACTTGAAAAACTTCTGTACTTTCTTGGGAGTGAAGGCGCCGCGCTGCGAAGTTTCCGGCATCAACACTGGACAATCCGTTGTCCGGCAATGGACAAGGTTCCCGCGGATGCTGACAAGCGCCGACAACTCACGCAGCAGCATGCAGAGAGCGCTCCGGTCGCTACCAGAAAACGTCCGGGAATACCGTATCGCGAAAAAAATCGTGGACGGGATGTTCCTCGGTGTACCTGATGACATGGTGAGCAACGAACTGTTCCACGACATGATCCGTGATCTGCGTATCTGCCTGATCCGGACGCCGGAGCAGCACCTAGCTGCAATCTGTGCCGATCTAGGTATCAGTGTGCCCCAGGACAACCGTCAGGCAGAGAAGATGGCTGCATCGGTATTGGCAGCTTTTCATCAGCCGATTTACGCTCATCGCATCGCACTGTGTCGCGGTGCCATGTATCACTCTCTCCGCGCCCTGCCGGAGGGATCCCTGGAACACAATGTGGCCAAGGTCTTGGTCACCAGAGTCACTAACATGCGTCGGGTGCCCTACAGCATCCAGCATAACGAAGGCTATCGTCAGGTAGCCGCTACCCTGCGTCAGGGACTGGGACTGGCCTGATCTCTCTAGATCAGACACTCGGCCTGAAATAGGGCACGGAACCGCTAGGTAACATACAGCAACCAGACTTCATCAACGAGTCGTATGTAACCTAGCGGTTTTTCTTTTAACAAAATTACTAAAAAAACCGTCCTGAAAAATTTGAGGGGCGGTTTTTCTTTTGAAAAACTTATTAACAAAACCGTCTTGAGCGACTTATGGTGAGCGTAGTCGAACCAAGTCGAAAGGCGGTTTTTCTTTTGAAAAACTTATTAACAAAAAACCTAGACCTCTGAGTATGGTCTAGGTTTCCTCAAAAAATATAAAATTATTTTTTTTCTACTACAATAGTACAATTGGTCATCAAAGCAGCCAAAGCACCAATGGCAGCTAGCACTGGTGCAAAAATAGCACCCACCGCCCCTATAGTCACTGGTATTTCCATAATAATTTCATCGTGCTCATTTTTTATCATGATCCGACGAGCATTACCTTCTTTGATCAATTGTTTTATTTTTTTAACAATCTGATCACCAGATACTTTATACTCCTCTGTTTTAGCAGATTTCTTTTTTTTAGTAGTCATATTTTTAAAGATTAATTATTTAGCTAAATAAATTTATAATTTAAGGTTGTAAAGCTTGCTCTACATCTCCATTGACTGAGATGACGACACTTTTGACTGTGGGAAATTGTTTCAATGTTTTTTCAATCTGCTCTCGGATAGTAGACACTCGACAAGAGCCACCCACTTGATATTGCAATTGCTCATTGAAATCTACTTTAGCCACACCATCATCTATGCTCAATGAATTTATTTTGACATCTGGATTTATAGCTGTGTCAAAACCTTTACTTTTATCTTCCGTATTTGGACCAGCTAGCAAAGCTACTAGAGCAGCTCTGGCTACTCCCGCGGACTTTGGTACTTTTTTAGTCACTGATTCCAAATATTTACAATCAAAGTCATTTTGACCAGCTGTCTGACTAGTGGTAAAAAAAACTTGCACAGTCATCGAGTCTTGATTGAAACTTATTGGCAGAATAAGCTGATCATCTTTATCTGGATCACCAGATGGATTGTCTTTTTTTAAAATTAAATAACCATTTTTAGTGACTGGGCGCTCAAAGTCAACACTAGCCTCAAATGGTACAAAATCATTAGTCATCCAATCAGCCTTAGCCTGAGCTATACCAGTGGCAATAGTCAGCTTGTTACTATCTTGTATCTCTATGGGGAAAGAAGCTTCAAAATACCAAGATCCCCTAGCCTGCCCCTTGATCAAAACTGGCGTGGATATTTCTTGATTGGCTTGTGGTTCAGTCACCTGAATCAAATCATTTTTCTCTATTTGATTACCAATATCCTCAGCAAAAATCTTGCCGTCTGGTGTCTGACAAGCTCGCGGAAAAGACTCCATGATAGCATAACGAGCATTAAGACAGTCTTGAAAGTTATTTATATAAACATCTATTGGCTTCTGTTTTGGCCCCAAAGCAATAAAATAAATAGCTATGCTTATAACAATAGCGGTAATAAATAAAATTATTATTTTTCTTATCATGATTATTGGTTTATAGAAGCCATAAATAAATCTTCGTCTGGTCTATGAGGTAAGTGCCCGATGTTATTGATATAATTTATTTTGACATAACCATCAGCATCAATGACTAATTTTGAGATAGAAGATTGATATATCTCCATAGATAGAAAACCAATGACATCAGCATTGAGTACGCTAGTCAAAATCGAACGAATCAGATTGCCGTGACAAAAAACAGCTACTTTTTTGTTTTTATTTTTTTCGTAGATATCAGCCAACAATCTTCTGGCTAAAGTTTGAGTTTTATCTAATTCATTTTCCATCTGGCGATATTTTTTTATACTCCTGACACGAGTCTTGTCGCTCATTTTCAAATACTTCACTTTGTACCAATTCTGCCAATTGATCTCATTCAGACGACGATCGGTAATAGGGCGCAAATCTATAGCCTCAGCCAGTGGCTGGGCAGTCAACTTTGAACGCATAAATTGACTAACATATATTTTATCAATATCTAAAGTCAGTAATTTTTTTGTCAAAAAACCACGCTGCTCTAAACCAATATGAGACAGTGGCATTTTCAAATCTCCTAATTTTTCTTGAAGCTCATAGGCTGGATGACAATGACGAATCAAATAAATACTAGTATAAGGACCGGTTATTTTCGGCTTCTTGAAAGTATAGGGATTACTCAAAATATTTTCTGGGTCTGTTTTGGTTTTGACAATTTTTGGCACTGCATTATTTTTCTTCATAAGTTCAAAATTATTTTTTATTGTTTTTTGGTAATAAATTACTCAACAACTCCTCCGCTTCTTTATATTGAGGATTTTTTTCTTTTTTAGCTTTTTTGACAATCTTTTTAAAATCGTCTTTGATACTCACGATCATGCCAGCCGTAGAGTATGACTTCAATGCCAAAATTAAATTGCCTTTTTTGGCTGCCATACTTGCAAAACCACAAAGACGACTGATTCTGCCCTGATCTACAATACCACCAAATTTTAATTTATCGGAAATAACAGTCAGATAATTATCTAGACTATCCACCATGACACCCTCCAAATCTACTCCGATATTTATTTCTTTTAATAATTCTTGGACATATTGACCTTCATTTTTTTTCGCTTGCTTGATAGCCTCGAGTTCCATGCGATACTTTGTCAGCTGATCACTTTGACGATTGACAGCCGTCAAATCACCTGGATCAGTATTACCAGAGGCACCCAAAAAAATGATATTTTTTTCTAATAAAGCACTTTTTTTATCCAATAAATCGTTTAATAAGTCTTGCTTACCGGCTTTAAGCTCCAAAACCAGATAATCATATTCGCCTTGCGAAATCATGATTGATTGCAAGAGTTCTTCTCTTTTTAAAACCTGATCATGATGGGCTACTGCTAAACTTGAGGCAAAATTAAGTAGACCAGCTTGTGGTTTTTGACTAGTTTGATTTGAACCATTTTTTAATAAATCTTCAAAAGCCATAATTATTGATATTATAGCATAAAAGCGTCTTTTCTTTTATAGTTGACTTATTAGTGATTTTATCTTATAATTTAGGGCGTTATTTTAAATTTAGGCCGGGATAGCTCAGCTGGTAGAGCAACGGTTTTGTAAACCGTAGGTCGGGGGTTCAAATCCTCTTCCCGGCTCCACTCGATTCGCCTTTTGCTTTGCAAAAGCCTCACTCGTGGTCTCCGGTGCTTATTAGCACCTACGACCATTCTCCTTCATTACGAATCGAGTGTCCCGAGCGAACGAAGTAAGCCGAGGGGCATTCTTAATTTAAGGGCACAAGAGTACGAAGTAAAAAACAACCATAGTTAAACAAATTAATTAATAACAACTATATGCCGCAAGACAACTTAATCAAACTAGAGTGTGCTGATTGTCACAAGATCAACTATCACAGCAACCGCAATAAAAAAACTATCAAAGCTAAATTAGAGTTGCAAAAATATTGCCGTCACTGTAAAAAACACACCCATCACAAAGAGACCAAATAATTTGGTCTTTTAGGGGGGAGTAGTATAGTGGTAGTACAAGGGTCTCCAAAACCTTTAGCGTGGGTTCGATTCCTACCTCCCCTGCCAAAAAATACCCATCTGACGATGAGTATTTTTTGATAAAAAGAAAATTACGATTTTAGTCTTGACTCCTAATCTGGATGCTCATTTTGTATTATTACTAGATCGCCTACTTGATTTAATATTTTAGCAGTGGAGTATTTCGGAGCTAACTCTGATAAAGATTGCTTGCTTGTAATAATCATTTTTCCTTGTTTCCAGATTTGTACTAACTCCTCTTCATCAATAACGACCTGATAATTTATATTATTAGCTTTTAAATAAAAAATATTACTAGGCGTTAAATCAATTATGTAAACATTAGTAATCAGGTCCCCATAAACTGCCATTTCTTGACTGCTATAATTTTTAATAAGCTCATTAAATGGGGATGGCTGAGGGTGTAATATATTATTTTTGATCCGTTGCCAGTTAATAAGCAGCCCACCAGCCATTAGGCTAATTATAAACGCAATAACAATACTATCAATAACTCTTTTCTTTTCACTCACTAGAATCCAGCTAACTAAGAACACAATAATCGTCACCATGACAAAATACTTATCCTTGACAGCATCAAAATGATAGCCATTTTTACCATGTATAAAAGAATAAAAACCTATAATGAGAAGTCCTAGGCTGACTAGTTTTAGCAATAGCTTTTCTTTCCCCAAATTCCAGACAAAGTTAGCTAAAATCATTAACAAAGGAATAACTACTGGTAAAATATACCAATGCATTTTTGAGTGGACCGCACTAAACCAAAATAATATTATTAAAAACCAAAGTAAAGGTATTGAATTTGTTTTAAATTTTCTAAAACTATTAATAATTGCTAGGATGCTGAGATAAAAAAATGGTGCCATTGACCAGGACAAAAACCACAAATACCACCAAACTGGACGTAAGTGATTACCAAAACTAGCTTGGACCCTGTTAGCAATTTGAGTCTGCCAAAAATCATGGATTAATGCTTCGCGCAGAAAAAAATAATTACCTATTAGCCAGGGGCTAATAAAAACTAGACTCAACAGAAAAGATAAAAGTAGCTGTTTTAAAAGTTTTTTACTTCTATCAGTTATTAACCAATCAAAAAATATAATTAAAAAAACAGGAGCTATTGTTAGGCTTTTTAGCCAAAAACCCCCAGCCAGACCAAGGGTAATGCCGAATACCCACCACTGCCATTGCTTACCACTTTTTAAATGCCAATACGAGAATAAAGCCATTAACTCAAAAAATATTAGGGCCATATCGAAATCACCAGTACGACCAATGTGCTCAGTGATAAACAGCTGTGATGCTGTTAAAAAAATTATGGCTAGAAGCCCTGATTGATTATTCCAGATTTTTTTTGACCACAGATATAGCAACAAACAATTCAAAACGAAAAATAATGCCGGTATTATTCTAATCGCTAAAGCATTGAAACCAAAAAATTTAAATGAAATTTGATTCAACCATAAATGAAGAGGAGGTTTCTCTAGCCAGGGATGACCACCGTATCTAGGAACTAAATAATCGCCAGTTTGCTGCATCTCTAGACTTATTTTGGCGTATATTCCTTCATCGGCGTTATTCAATTCCTGAACACCTAACTTATTAAAACTAAAAAATATAACTACAACGAAAACTAAGATAAAACTTAATATTCGAAAAAGCTTACTGGTGAATATATTAACAACAAATCTATTCATAATTTAATTATACCATATCGCACAAAATTATTTACTCTACAGTATTTTTCTTTAATAGTTTCTTATTATTCTATTTTTGCTATACTTAAGTCATGAATATTTGGTTTAAACATAAATTTGAGATTACCCTAATACTAGTCTCTTTAGCTAGTACCCTATTATTTGCATCTCATTATTTATTTACCTGGGATAGTGGCCAATTTGCTTTAGGGGTCAAAAATTTTGATATAAATAGCTACCAACCCCATCCGCCTGGTTACCCTTTATTTCTATTTTTTGCCTGGCTGTTTAATTTTATTTTTCATGATCTTAATTTTTCTTTTGTATTTATAAATGCTATCGGAGCTGCTATTTCTTCCGTCTTAATGTACAAAATAATAAAAGGCCTGCGCTATGATAATAAGGTTGCCTTGGCCACATCACTACTACTTATTTTCCATCCAATATTCTGGCATTACCGCACTATTGCCCTCAGCTATGGTTTTGAAGTACTAGCTCCTCTGCTTGGTTTATTTTTAATACAAAAAACATATAATAACAATCGAGAAAAATATTTTTATGTTCATGCGTTTTGTGCGGCCCTACTCATTGGCTTCCGCCCCTCAGTCATGATGATTTCTCTACCACTGCTATTTATTAATTGGATATTGTTAAAAAGAAAAATAAGCCCAGCTCTCTGGGGTGGATTAATTTTTTTAGCTACTTTTAGTTTATGGTTTTTGCCCCTCATTAGCTTATCAGACGGAATGGCTAATTATTTTACTGTTCTAAAAAATCAATACAATAGTGTCACCAAAACCTACACTGAAGAAAAATTGATTATATTTTATTTTAAATCATTAATGATGATGGTCAGTTTTTTCATCTTACCACTATTTTTTGCTAGGCCATTTAAAAAAGATAATAAATTTTTACTTTATATTATTTCTTTGATCCTAGGTATTATCATTTTTTATTTTTTTTCTCACTTCAGTATCCTGGGATATATATTGGCTTTGGTACCACTTGTTTTACTTTTATCCCTTAATTTCTTTGAAAATATCTTCAAATATTCGTGGGCTTGGATAGTTATTGTATTGATTATTTTAGCAGAAACATATTTTTTCCAAGTACCAAACAACTTTTTTACTAACTCGACTTTAGCTAATGTCAAC
>CAYVXP010000016.1:4452-11424 GCA_964455165.1 uncultured Gammaproteobacteria bacterium | reverse complement strand
GCCATTTTTCGCTGGACTTTTTTGATAGAGTCAGCAAAATCATTACTGAGCTCTTTTTCCAATTCAGCTTTTTTGTCAGCATGCATGAATTCTGGCTTGATTTCCAAGTGTTTTATTTCTTGGTTACCATCCATAGTTATTTTGACAGCTTTATTTTCTACTTCAACTATTTCTTCAGACAAAGCATTTTTCAAAACGCCAGCCTGTTTTTTTAAATCATTGAATTGTTTGAGTTTATTGAACATTTTTTTATTTTACGTTAATAGTTAAAATTAAATTTTTTAAGGAATATTTTGCCAGCCAGTAGACATAGGGAATTCTTCATTGGCCATTGGTGCGTGCATGTCGGCTTGACCTGGGCCAGGATTTTCAGAGACTCCAAATTTGTCATTGTCTAGATTTTTGAAGGTCACTTTGTTTTCGTCAAAGAATAAGCGGACTAAGCCAGTCGGACCATTGCGATGTTTATCAATATGTATTTCCGCTACAAACTTTTCTTCTTCTGGACATTCACCACGAGTTTTGTCTTTGACACGACGATAGATAAACATGACGATATCAGCATCTTGCTCGATAGAGCCAGATTCTCTCAAGTCGGCGAGCTTTGGTATGGCTGGAGAGCGGTTTTCGACAGCACGAGAGAGCTGTGACAAAGCCATGACTGGTATATCGAGTTCTCTGGCAATTTGCTTCAAGGCTCTAGATATTTCGGATATTTCTTGGACGCGGTTTTCTTGGCGACCACCTGATTCCATGAGCTGTAAGTAGTCGATGACTAGGAAGCCGAGATTGTGCTCCATCTTCAGACGGCGAGCTTTTGTACGGATTTCCATGATACTTATATTAGGGGAGTCATCAATAAAAATCGGAGCTTCTGACAAGACACCCATGGCTTTACCAATACGAGGAAAGTCATCGTCTTCTTCTTTGTCAGATAATTTACCGGTACGCATGCGCCAGAGATCTACTTGGGCTTCGGCAGCCAATAATTTATCTACTAGTTGTTCTTTGGACATTTCCAGAGAAAAAATACCGACCGGCACTTTGGCTCGTATGGCCACGTGGCGAACCAAATCCAAAGCTAAAGTAGTTTTACCAATAGATGGACGAGCCGCTAGGATGACTAGGTCAGATTTTTGTAAGCCAGAAAGTACTTTATCAAGATTGGCGTAGCCAGTCGGGATGCCTCTGGTACCTTGGCCACCAGTCTTATGTAGCTCATCAATACGAGTAAAAGCATCGTTTAAGACTGTCCTGATCGGGATAAAGTTTTTTTTCAAGTTTGATTGGGAGATAGCAAAGAGTTTTTGTTCAGCTTTATCCAATAATTTTTCTACATCTTGATCTTCAGAAAAGCTAAATTCGCTGATTTCTGAAGCGGCTTGCTCTAGTTTACGCAGAGTAGCTTTTTTGCGGATGATGTTGGCGTAGTTGAGGACATGGGAGGCATTTGGTACTGAGGCAGTCAATTCGGCTAGGTAGGATTTGCCACCCACGGCTTCTAGTTGTTTTTTTTCATTGAGACGATTGGCCATTGATAAAATATCGATGGGTTCGTGTTTTTCAAATAAATCAAGAATAGCTTGATAAATCAAGCCATGACCATCTTTATAAAAATCATCAGAGCGCAAAACATCGGCAACTTTGATAATCGCTTCTTTGTCTATAAGTAGAGCGCCTAAAATACTAGCTTCAGCCTCTAGATTTTGTGGTGGAACTTTTTGCATGGGTTCTTAATGTAGGATTAGCTTAACCTATTTCAAAGCTTTTTTCAAGCGAATTTATGTACAATTTATACCCAATATTTGAAATATCTGGTAAAATAGCCATATGGTAGTTCTATGGATATATTTTGTTGACAATATCGAATAATTAATCTATAATAATTTCCGTATTTTTAAATTTTGCGCCTATCCGCCTCGGCTCGCCGTGGCGAGACGGGTAGCTCAATTTAATATCTTAGTTTTTTCATTGAACATCTAAGTTTAAAATTTATTTATTAACATGCGCCTATAGCTCAGCCTGGTAGAGCAGTTGCCTTTTAAGCAAACGGTCGTAGGTTCAAATCCTACTGGGCGCACCATTCGACTCCGTCCCGCGTGGCGGGACTCCGCTCATGGTCTCCATCCTCGTTTGCTTGTTGCAAACTAGGATTGCGACCACTCGAAGGAGTCGAATGTCCCGAGCGAAGTCGAGGGATACGAGGGTATGTACTTAGTAATAACCAACCCGTTGGGTTGTTTTTTTGTTATTATAGAATCTTTATAATGGCTTGCAAAAATAATCAGGGGGGGGGTAAAATATGAATAAGCTTTTATATAATAATCTATAAATGAGAAGTGTATGGGGATAGAAAATAAATTTACAACTCCTTCTGACAATGAATCGGTCGGTGGATTAGAGAATGCACAAGAGGAAGATATTAAAAATGCAATTGTCGAAGGTCAGGAAATATTAAGTGGCATTTTGGAAAACCATGCTAGTGAAAGTGTCGAAAAGGGAGAGTCTTTTCTTAATATTGCAAAAGAAACACTAGATGAAATTGTGAAAAATTTTTTTAGTCTTCCAGAGAATGGTAAAGTTAAAAATATTATTTTAAAACTTATCGGGGGAGCTAATATAGCAATGTGGACAAAAATTGCCATGGATCAAAGATTTAATGAAATATTTGTCAGCCCTAGTGATAAAGCAAAGTCAGCTTTGGCTTGTTTGGTTTTAGGTTTATGTTCAGCTACGCCCTGGTTTGTTCATGCCTTATATCAAGTAACTAATGAAAAAAGAAGGGATAACCCAGATTATAAATTTTGAAGCGAATCTTAAAATTAAAAAATAAAATGATTAACTATAACCTTCCAACAAATTTTTTCAAATCACTTCACGATTTTTGTATTAGTAAGGGTTTTAGCGAAGAAAAATTTCAAGATCAAGTGGTTAAACTTGGCGAGCTTGTAGTTGTGAGTACATTTGCTCGCCTAATGAAACAAAAACCACCAGTTTCTAAGTTTAACTCCGAAGAAGAAGCAGCGGTATATATAGAGGAAAATTTTTCTAAAGAAGATATTGATATAGTACTTGAAGAAGAGGGTCGTATACTGATTGAAGGATATTTTAGGAGTCTTGGATTAAAGTAGTTTGACTGAGTAGAATATAGTTTTAAAATTCAACCCGTCGGGTTGTTTTTTGTTATATAAATTTATGCTATATTAAGTATAATTAATATTTATCAGATAAATATGGAAAATTTTGATACACCAGTACCAACACCCAAGCCAGATAAGCCAATTACTCCAGATGCCAAGATGCTAGCCTTTGAACAGGTCAAAACGCCAGCTGAATTATTGGCTATTATGCAGGAGAATATTCACTATGGTTTTGTCGGTAAAAATAATCAAAAAGTCTATACTCCTGAAGATGAAGATATGAATAAAGACATGAATGATGAGTATTTCTTGCAATCACCAGAGGAGCTAATCAATAGCGGTCATGGTGTTTGTTGGGATATGACAGAGCTAGAAAGAGATTGGTTTGCGAAGCACAACTATAATTTCAAAGTATTTTTTATGATGTTTGCTAAAAATGTTGAAAATAATTTGCCAACTCATACTTTTTTAGCTTTTGAGGATCAGGGTAAATGGTATTGGTTTGAACATGCCTTCGGGACACAGCGCGGTATTCATGAATACCCAAGTCTAGAAGAGCTGATAATTGATGTCAAAAAGAAACAACTTGATTATGCTATTCAAAATAGGGGTGCCAGTGCTGATGATTATAAAGATTTGAAAGTTTGTGAATATGGAGTACCACCATCTGGTATTAATCCAAATGAATTTATAGAAGGAGTTATGGGCAATAATCCAGCTTTAGATATCGATTAGTATTATTTTTTTATAAACAGTTCAAAAGGTTGTTTTTTTATTTAGTCTTGACAAAAAGCACAAAATAGTTTATATTATTTTGTTCCCAGCAGTAGATTATTGAACCTTCAAGGAGGATTGGACTTGGATTCTAAAAAGCAACACATCTTCGGCGTCGACACTCAGGCTGTCCTGAGGTACCTGTCTGAAGAGTTCGCTAGGATTTTGCCGGAGCTTGCAACCTACAAGCGCAACAATCGTGGTTTGGAGTTTACTATCGCCACCGATGAAAAGCCTTGGAGGTTGATCGTAGTCTGGAGCTTCCAGGGCCATCGACCGAGCAAGCAATGGCAGGTGAAAATTTTTATCAAGATGTCCAAGTTGGCATCTGGTACAAATTTATTCGTGCATCCTATCTGTGAAGATGGTGGTGACTATATCACCGAGTTTCGCGTCAACAGCTACGATAAGTTGATGTTACGTGGCGATCTACCGGAAGTGCCATCCCGTTGCAACTTCGATTAGTTGTCTACTAGGACAACTAGTCAAAACGCGTCTCACCGGAGACGCGTTTTTTCTTTTGTATAAAATAAAAAAACTACCAATTTTTCATGGTAGATTTTTTGTTGCTTATATTTTATAGCTACATCATTTCTGGAGCAGTGATGCCGAGAATATTTAAGCCGTCGGCAATCACTTTTTTTGTCGTAGTACAAATATTTAGTCTAAAGTTTTTCTGATCTTCATTGTCTGCTGATAGGACAGAGTGTTGTTGGTAAAAATTATTAAATATTTTGGCTAGATCAAATAAATAGTGAGTCAGTACAGCTGGATTGTATTCTTCAGCGCTTTGTTGGATTATTTCTGGATAAAGCACTAACTGCTTGATTAATTTTATTTCTTCAGTATTTATTTCTAGACTAGCCCAATTAATTTTTTTGGCTTTGCCAGTTTTTGATAAGATAGTGCAGATGCGAGCATGAGTGTATTGGACAAAAGGTCCAGTGTAGCCATCGAGCGTGATAGAGTTTTGAGCATCATAGACAATATCTTTTTGGGGATTGGTACCGAGCATGCAAAATTTTATTGCCGCCATCGCTACGTCTTTGGCAATAGCCTCTTGGTCAATTTGTTTGAGGTTCTTTTTTTCGGCTTGAGCCATCATTTCTTTGGTGCGGACAATGGTTTCACTAATAATAGCATCAGCATCGGCAGTTTTTCCTTCGCGGGATTTTATTTTACCGTCAGGCGTGGAGATCATGCCATAAGATAAATGATACAAGTTTTTGGCCCAAGCAAAACCAAGCTTGGCTAAGATCAAAAATAAAACTTTGAAGTGATAATCTTGTTCAGAGGCGACTACATAAATGGCTTGGTCAAATTTGAATTTATCATAACGATGTTTGGCTGTGCCCATATCTTGGGTCATATAGACTGAGGTGCCATCACTACGCAAGACTATTTTTTCATCTAGGCCTTCGGCAGTTAGATCTATCCAGACCGAGCCATCTTCTTTTTTAAAGAAAACCTTATTTTTTAAACCAAATTCAACGAGATCTTTGCCTAGTAAATAGTTTTGACTCTCATAATCAGTATGATCAAATTTGATTCCGAGATCATCATAAGTTTTTTTATAACCATCATAAACCCAGGTATTCATAGTCTGCCAAAGCTTTTTGACTTGGGGATCATTTTTTTCCCATAGTATAAGCATCTGGCGAGCTTTTTGCATCCAAGCTGATTGCTTTAAAAATTCATCATTGATTTTTCTTTTTTCTAGGTCATTAACGTTAGTCAAATAAATATTATTTTTCGCCAAGTATTCTTTTTCTTCTTCTTTTAATAGTTGGCTAAATTTGACATAATATTTACCGACTAAGTGATCGCCTTTGATTCCAGTACTTTTTGGTGTTTCTCCATTAGCAAATTCTTGCCAGGCCAACATGCTTTTGACAATGTGAATACCACGGTCGTTCATATTGACCATGCCAGTAACTTTATAATCGCAAGCTCTATAAATATTGACTAAGCTTTGACCCAAAAGATTATTGCGTATATGACCAATGTGTTGTGGTTTATTGGTATTGGGGCTTGAAAACTCTATTAATACTTTTTTATTTTTACCGCTATCATTTTGACCAAATTTTTTATTAGCCAGTATCTCATCTATAGCTAGTTGGCTAAATATCTTGGCGTTCAATTTTAGATTCAAATATGGTCCAGCTGATTGGGCGGAGATAAATAAATTATCACTTGGCCAAGCGCTAGCAATTTTTTTAGCCAACTCCACTGGGCTAGTTTTATTTTTTTTAGCTAATTCAAAGCAAGCTAGAGCATAATCACCAAGATCATCTTGGGGTGGCAGAGAAAGTTTTAGGTCATCAAGATTTAAACTTTCAGCTAAGATTTGCTTTAAGGTTTTAGCTAATTCTTGTTTGAGGTATTTTTGTATATCCATAATAGCTTAATCATACTGAAAAAACCTTGATTTTTCAAGGGTCATAAGCATATAGTGTTTACACAGCCCTTCGCGAAGGGCTGTGTGGATAAGTCCTCTTGACCAAATTAATAGTTATGATATTATGTATATACAAGAGAGACATCAGTCGATCTTGCAGAGTACCTAGTGGTACACCCCCTTTTAAGTCTTCGGACAACATTCGGGACCAAGTCCCACTTCTACTCGCCGCCGCTATTCTTCGGAAAAGCGGTTTTCTTTTTGTAAATTTTTTAATCGCCTAAGCGGCGATTTTTTGCTATAATTAAATATAAATAAATATTTAGCACAAATTATCATAAACAAATGTCTAAACACCAGCTAGAATGGCACAACCTCAAAGAACAGCAAGTTTTGAAAGAAGTTGATTCTAATATTCGAGGTTTAGATGATAAGGAAATAAAAAAAAGAGTCAAAACATTTGGCTACAATATTTTAATTCAAAAGAAAAGCTTAACAGCTTGGAAAATATTTGCCGGACAATTCAAAAGTGCCTTAGTTTATGTTTTATTGATTGGCGCTGTTATTAGTTTTTTGTTTAAAGAGGTGGTTGATGCTTATGTGATTATTTTGGCCGTAGTGCTGAATGTGATCATTGGTTTTTTACAAGAGTACAAAGCT
>CAYVXP010000016.1:0-4442 GCA_964455165.1 uncultured Gammaproteobacteria bacterium | reverse complement strand
ATGAATTCAAATTAATTCTTTAGAAAAACTTAGTCAGGTCATCAAACAACAGGCTGTAGTCAGGCGTGACAATCGTCAGCAAATTATTGATGCCAAATTTTTGCTACCTGGTGACATAGTTATTTTACGAGCCGGTGACAAAGTCTCGGCTGATATTAGATTATTGGCTAGTACGAATTTATCTATTTCAGAAGCAGCTCTGACCGGCGAATCTTGGCCTATCAAAAAAATAACTACAGCTTTACCGATTGGTACTGTCTTGGCTGAGCGAAAAAACATGGCCTACATGGGCACGGTTATTTCCGAGGGCCGAGGAGAAGGTGTGGTTATTGGTATCGGCTTGAGTACTGAGCTGGGTAAGATAGCCAAATTACTCAATGAAGTCGAAAATGATTTGACACCTTTGCAGGTCAAGCTAGATAAATTTGCCAAAACTATTACCACTATCATTGTTAGTGTGGCTTTTGTTGTTATGTTACTTGGTTTATTGCAGGGTTATCATTGGGTAGAGATATTTACTGTGGCAGTTGCCCTAGCTGTCTCGGCCATACCAGAGGGATTATTGATTAGTTTGACAGTCATTCTGACTGTCGGTATGCAGAGGATTTTGAAAAACAACGGTTTAGTCCGTCAATTAGTCTCAGCTGAGACTCTGGGAGCCACGACTGTGATTTGCGCTGACAAGACCGGGACACTGACTGAGGGAGAGATGCGAGTGACAGAGCTTTTGAGTATGAAGCGACATATTGATTTCCAAGCTCAGACTATTCGCGAGATCAAGTGGGACAAAGATATGTCACTACTGACCGATATTGCGATCTTGTGCAATGACGCTGTCGTGCAGAATCCCGACGATCCCAATAAGCATTGGGAAATATTTGGTACGCCAACTGAAAAAGCCCTGCTATTATTTGGTATGACTTATAGCGATTATCATTCATTGCAAAAGAAAACTCGTCTGGAAGAAATACCTTTTGACTCGCAATACAAATTCATGGTCACTCGTCATTCTCATGATGCCGAAAAAGATATTATTTACGTCAAAGGAGCTCCAGAAATCATCATACCCAGTGCCACCAAGCACACGGATAATGGCCAAGTAGTATCGCAAGATGATCGTAGTAGAAAAATATGGCATGAAAAAGTAGAGCATCTTTCTAGACGAGGCTTGCGTGTTTTAGCAGCCGCTTATCGCTTGGTGCCAAAAAATTATCCCCTAGATATTAATATCAAAAAAGAATTATCAAATTTAACCATGGTTGGCTTGTGGGGCTTGATTGATCCGATCAGGCCAGAGATGTCAGAAACTTTTGAACAAACTAGAAAAGCAGATATCAAGACAGTCATGATTACCGGGGATAGTAAATTTACGGCTTTTCATATTGCCCAGAGTTTGAAACTAGTGACTGAAAATGATCAGGTAGTAACTGGTGATGAGTTGGCCAAGATGTCTGATCAGCAACTCAATGATAGAGTGGAGCAAATAAAAGTTTATGCCCGAGTGACGCCTAGTGATAAGCTCAGGATCATCCAGGCCTGGAAAGCTAGAGGACAGGTAGTAGCTATGACCGGCGATGGAGTCAATGACGCACCAGCCCTCAAGGCCGCTGATGTCGGAGTGACAGTCAGCTCAGCTTCAGACATTGCTAAAGAAGTAGCTGATTTGATTTTGTTGGATAATAATTTCAAAACTATTGTTTTATCTATCAAAGAGGGACGTTTGATTTTTGCTAATCTAAAAAAAGTTATTTTATATCTTTTGTCAGACAGTTTTGTAAAAATTACTATTATTGCTACGGCCATGTTTTTGGGTTATCCTTTGCCAATTTTGACTACCCATATTTTGTGGATCAAATTGATTACTGATGGTTTACCTAGTCTAGCCTTGACAATGGAGCCAGAAGATGAAGACATCATGGAACATCGTGAACCACCGGGTAACTTATTGTTAGATTTTGAAGGGAAATTTTTAATACTTATTATTAGCATTTTATATGCCTTGGGCAGTTTGAGTTTATTTTATTTCTTTTGGAAGAGTACTGGCGATTTAGCTTTAGCTCGAACCATTACTTTTGTTTCATCAGGTATCGGGACTTTACTTTATGTATATAGTGTTAAGAATTTAGATAAGAATATATTTGAGTCTAATCCTTTTAAAAATAAATATTTAAACATTGCTGTCATTGTAGGTATACTATTACAATTAGTAGCTGTTTATCTTCCATTTTTAAATCACTTTATAAAAACAGTGCCACTGAATTGGTGGCATTGGCAGGCGATTATTTTGATGACGGTAGTTTTATTTATTTTGCTAGAGCTCATAAAATTAGTCTTTATTCGCTACAATAAGCGCCACTCTAAATAGGCTTTTACTATTTTTATTACTTATGATATGATATCCCCATGGGGGGGATATAGACTTAAGATTATAAATATATGTATAAACCAAAAAACACTCACGAGAAAATTTTGCACCGCTTGCGTATCTCTATCGGTCAACTCCAAAAAGTAGAAGACATGGTCTCCAAAGGGGCTTATTGTCTTGATGTCATTCACCAGTCCCAGGCCGTGCAGAGGGCTCTCAAGCAGACTGATCATTTGATTTTGGAAAACCATCTGAAGACTTGTACAGCCAGAGATATCAAAAATGGTAAAACCAATACTGCTATTACCGAGGTGATGGATATCATCAAGCGTTGGTCTTAATTTAATTATAAAAATAATAATTAATTAATTTTTTTATGCAAAAAATTTCTATATATTTTGCTTTAGCTTTTATCATAATTTCTTTTGTGATTGGCTTAGGCATTGGTTACACTATGACCCCACAGTATCGTCTGGCTATGTTCGACAAAAATAGTATGGATTTGGGTGAGTCAGATTGTTGGCTTGATTTGCGTTATGTCAATGCTATGATTGCCCATCACCGCGGAGCTATGTTGATAGCTGAGCAAGCAGAGCAATACGGTCAAAGACAAGAAATAAAAGATTTAGCGGTGGCTATCCTCAAAGATGAACCAAAAGCTATTGCCGAACTTTATGCTTGGAAGGCTGAGTGGTTTCAAGATAAGCGTAAAGTACGCGATCCTTATCCAGTGCATTTGAGTACAGCTGATGAAAAATTTGATTTACGTTTTTTAAATGCTTTGATCGCTCATCATCAGGCTGGTGTACAGATGACCAAAGAAGTGCGTCTGAAATCTAATCGCGCAGAAGTCTTGAACAATGCTGATGCAGTAGAGCTATTTTTAAATAACGGCATAGAAATGCTCAAGGCTTGGCGTAATCAGTGGTATCAAATATAAATTTATGACTAAACAAAAATATGCAATTAGCGGTATGCATTGTGCTAGCTGCGCTAATATTATTAGTCGAAATTTGAGTAAACAAGTGGGGATAAAAAATGTAGCAGTCAATTTTGCTACAGAAAAAGCGCAGATCGAGTACGAAGAAGGACAGATTGATTTAGCCAAAATGAATGAAGTAGTTTCTAAGTATGGCTATACTTTGCATGATACAGCGGATCATTTAGATAAAAATATGTCCTCAGATCACTCCAGGGGAACACATGATCATGGTGAAAATTTAGATTTATTAAAACAAAAAGCTAAGGTAGAATTTGTTTTGCCTTTGGCTTTGTTAGTTTTTATTTTAATGATGTGGGACATTGCTGCACAAGTATTTGCTTTTATACCGAATTTGCCTTTGCCGATGTCATTGTTAAATGTTGTTTTATTTATTTTGGCTAGCATTGTTTTGTTTTGGGCTGGCCAGCCATTTTTAAAAGGTGTTTTGATTTTTATGAAAACTGGTAGTGCCAATATGGACACCTTGATTGGTATCGGTACTTTAGCTGCTTATTTATACAGTGCAGTAGTGACACTCTTGCCAGAAATTGCTTTAGGCTTGGGTTTGCCAGAGACTACTTATTTTGATGTGACTATTGTCGTGATTGGTTTTGTGATATTGGGTAAATATTTAGAAACTAGATCAAAATTAAAAACTGGTGAAGCGATTGAAAAATTATTAAATTTGCAGGCTAAGACGGCCTTGGTCAAGCGTGGTGACAAAGAAGTAGAATTACCTATTAGCGAAGTTGTTTTGGGTGATGTAGTGATCGTTAAACCGGGTGCAAAAATTCCGGTTGACGGAGTGATTATTTTTGGTCAATCATCTATTGATGAGTCAATGATTACCGGCGAGCCAATACCAGTTGATAAAAAAATTGGTGATCGAGTCATCGGGGCTACTATCAATAAACAAGGTAGTTTTCAATTTACCGCTGACCAGATTGGTGTTAATACCATGCTAGCTCAGATTATCCAAATGGTTGAAGAAGCTCAGGGGTCCAAAGCACCGATTCAAAAATTAGCTGATAAAATTTCTGGAGTTTTTGTGCCCATAGTATTGTTGATTGCCGTGGCTTCTTTTATTTTGTGGTT
>CAYVXP010000015.1:9418-11472 GCA_964455165.1 uncultured Gammaproteobacteria bacterium | reverse complement strand
CCAATGGTCTAGATATACCGCGAGCCAACACCCTGCTAGTCCACAAAGCTAATCGCTTTGGTTTGTCACAGCTACACCAACTCCGTGGTCGCATCGGTCGCTCTGATCGACAAGCCTATGCCTACTTTATGCATAGCTCGGAGAAGCTACCAAAATTGGCTAGCCAAAGATTAGGCTTCTTAAAACAAGCAAGCCACCTGGGCGAAGGCTTCAAGGTAGCCAACAAAGATCTCGAGCTACGTGGTGTCGGACAAATACTAGGCCAAGCTCAATCTGGTAAAGTCAAAACTATCGGCTTGGGACTTTATCAGCAACTCATCTCAGAGACTATCCGCGAAATCAAAGGCCAGCCAGTGAAGTACTGGCGTGATGTAGAGATAAAATTACCTATCGATACTAGTTTGCCTCTTGATTTCAAAAAAAGTATTGGTGAAAAAATTATTTTTTACCAAAAAATCAGCCAAGAGAGAAATTTAGAAAAGATAGAAAAAAATATTCATGAGGCCACTGAAAAAAATATTGCTAATCTCTGGCACTTACAAAAAATAAAAATTCTCTGCCAAGCCAAAGATATCATCGCAATCAGTGACCAAAAAAATCAAACTAAACATTGGCTAGTAATAAATTTTATAAAACAACCAAATTTAAAAAATATTTCTTTACTCCAAGAAAAAAATCCTCATTGGCTGTATCAAAATTTACAAATAAAAATTGAGTTTGATTATCTAGCCAAAAATTTATTAACTATTTTAGAATCAACGATAAATATTTTGTAAAAATTAAGAGCCCTGACGCTGTGCGTAGGGCTCTAAGTGCGAATGTTTTATGATGAGTTGAGGCTAGATACCGCCCCAAGCTCTGATGGCAGTGTCCATGTCCTCGGGAGTAAAGTCTTCGATGGAACCCTCGGCGTAAGTCAAGGCATCCTGCAACAAGCAGTCTTCGATGCCACGATGAGCGCGGATCACCATGAGTAAGCCACGAAGATCACTATCGGACAGCCTACTCAGCATTTCCTGAGTGATAGCTGTTGCTAGAGTGTTCTTCTTGGCGAGAATCACGAGCTCCTGAGTCATCTCGTGACGATTAGCACTCATAGGACAGACCTCCTTGAGACAGTAAGACAAGACAGTGTCTGCTTAGCACGAAAATTGCAATCGTCCTCGCCACTCCTCATCCAAGGCCACTCGCTTTTCCAATTCATAGGACAAGTCATGCAAGATGTTTGGCAAACGACAAGCCTCCACGCCACCTCGACCATGCAGACGAGAGTACAAGTCTAGCGACTGCTCTTCAGGTAAGCTGGCAAAGAGCAGAAAAGACAAACGCAAATCGCTCCAACTAGCTTGTGGATTGAGGAGTCGCAAAAACTGCAGACACTCGTCGCTGGTCCAAAAAGCCCAGAGAGCCCAAGCTCGCCACAATTGCTCGCTTTGTTTTTTTTGTTCTTCCGTGGGCATAAAACACCCCCTTTCTTTGAAATGAGCCGAAAATTATGTTATAGTCAAAATACTTGGCTACAACAGTAGAACAAGTATAATCATATAAGGTCTGCAATTTATGTCAATCCTGGGCTTCAATAAAACGGTCAGTCGTGACTACCAAATCCTCGAAGAATTCGAGGCTGGTTTGGTTTTGACTGGTCAAGAGGTCAAATCAGTCAAAAATAAACACGTGGATTTTAAAGGTGCCTTTATTTCTATCCGCTCCGGTGAGGCTTGGCTCAAAAAGTTATTTATCCCTCCATATAGTAAGGCTGGTATGGCCCTCAAAAGCTACAACCCGATTCGTGACCGCAAATTACTACTTCACCGCCAAGAAGTGCTGAGTTTAGCCAATAAAACCGACTCTAAGGGCTTGACAATAATACCCCTTTCCGTGTATACTAGCCGAAGATTAATTAAGGTAAAGTTAGCTTTAGTTAAGGGAAAAAAGAAATTTGACAAGCGCGCTGATATAAAAAAGCGTGAAATAAACCGCGATTTTCAACAGCGCTTGAAAAATTATTAATTTATGGGGATGTTTTATCTTCGATGTTAAATCCTTTCATAGAT
>CAYVXP010000015.1:8042-9408 GCA_964455165.1 uncultured Gammaproteobacteria bacterium | reverse complement strand
GTGATCTCCTAAAAAACGCCTGCTACATAAGTGCAACAAACTTAATTGCGAAAGCCAAAGAGCTCTTACGAGTTCCACAGTTTTCACCAGTCTTAGCCTAACAAGGCTTGACCGTTTACCCAAAGTTCGGCCCGAAATTTTGGAATAAACGTCATAACTCGGGCTATAAAATACCAAGCGTTGACCTTGATATTTCAAACAAATTGTCAACTAAGCAGTCAATATTTTGCCAATTCATAGTTGACTGACCAAAAAATCAAATTGGATAAACTTGTAGTCATTTATTTGAGTTTTTGGCAGACAGGGGTGTAATACCCCTCATCTCCACCATTCGACTCGTCCCGCGTAGCGGGACTCGCTCATGGTCTCCGGTGCTTTATCGCACCTCCGACCATTCTCCTCGTCGAGAATCGAGTGCCCTGCCATTCGGCCCTGAAGGGCTCAGGCCCTGAACGGGAGTAAGCGTAGCGCGTCGAAGGGCATGAGAATTAAAAATTTATTTTTATCAAGTTTCCTCTATCTCTAAAGGATAGAAAAAACGCCAGGCTTATAATTAAAAGCAAAAATATTTACACCCCAAGACCATTTTTTAACCGAAATAGATTCGGTGGAAAATCTTACAGACTAAACCAACAAATCCTCGTACCAGAGTTCAGAGTTATTGATGATGCTGGTGAACAGATTGGTATCCTGTCTACAGCCGAAGCTTTACGCTTGGCCGAAGAAAGAGGTATCGATTTGATCGAAGTATCACCACAAGCCCAACCCCCCGTTTGTCGCTTGATGGAATTTGGAAAATTCCAATACCAACAAAGTCGCCAAGCCAAAAATAAAACTAAGCGGGTTGATGTCAAAGGTATTAGATTATCACTCAAGATTGGCCAACACGATATCGAAACCAAACAAAAGCAAGTGCTCAAATTTTTGGATCAAGGTCATAAGGTAAAAATTGATTTACGTCTACGTGGCCGAGAAAAAGCTTTTCGTGGCAAAGGTATAGAAGTGGTCAAACAATTCATTGAAACATTAAATTGTGAACATAAATTAGATAAACCAATAGATATGCAGATGGGTACAATCAGTGCTATCATCGCTAAAAAATAACTGTATGAAACTGAAAACGAAAAAATTATTAAGTAAAAGGGTCAAAGTCACTGGCACCAAAAAAATCATGATTCGCCCAGGCGGACAGGATCATTTTAATGCTCGTGAATCAGGTAAAGTGACCAAAAACAAGAGACGGGATAAACAATTGTCTAGTGCCAACAAAAAAATAATTAAGAAATTCTTACCATACATCTAAAGAAAAACTATGCCAAGAGTAAAAAGAGGTACAGCCCACATCAAAAAAAGAAAAAACCTATTG
>CAYVXP010000015.1:2407-7942 GCA_964455165.1 uncultured Gammaproteobacteria bacterium | reverse complement strand
TATGCCAAGAGTAAAAAGAGGTACAGCCCACATCAAAAAAAGAAAAAACCTATTGAAGAAGACCAAGGGTTACATGTGGGGTCGCAGTAAAAAAGTAAAACAAGCTAAAGAAGCTATTCTTCATGCTGGCTATCACGCTCGTCATGACCGTCGTGCCAAAAAAGGCGTCCAACGCGCTTTGTGGCAAATCAGACTCAATGCCGCTGTGCGTGAACATGGTATGAATTATTCTACTTTTATCAATAAACTAAAAGTAAATAAAGTTGAGCTAGACCGCAAAGTTTTGTCAGCCATGGCTCTCCAGCATCCAGTCGCCTTTGCTCAATTAGTCAAAAATCTAAAATAATAAAACTCCACGGCCTTACGGTCGTGGTTTTTTGTAAGACATTGAAGGTATGTAAAAAGCTATCCAGCCCCTCGCGAGGGGCTGGGTTTTTTTAATTAACTTTTTTTAAACCACCTATAAACTATAATACCAAAAAATACACCGATAGAGTCGATCAAAACATCTTTGGGACTACCAGAACGCCCCAAGACAGACAACTGATGAAATTCATCACTCCAGGCATACAAAATAGCCACAGTGACGATGATAAAAACATAGGTCTTGGTGTGTTTGGGGAAAGTCTTGGCCAACAAATATGTCAGGACCATATAGATAAATACGTGTGCTATTTTACGCAATATCAAATCAATAGTACTACTAAAACTACTCTTCAAATCTGGAATTGAAGAAAAATAATAGATAAGTAAGGCCCAAATAATAGTTAAAACTAAAAATTTCAGATTAAGTTTATTTTGCATAAATAACATATTGCTAAGTCTAACAAATAACTACAGCTATTGCAATTATTCGATGATTATAGTATAATACAGAAAGTTAATTATTAAATTTTTTGGGACGTTTTATTTTAAGGGAATTATCAAATTTACACTTTAATAAAATTATACCAAATAAGGGAGAGTCATTAGGACATGAACGATCAACAAAACTTTGGTCAAAGACCAATGGTATCAGGTAATTGGCAATGTGCCGATTGTGGTACAAGCATCACTGAGTTGCCTTTTGAACCAGATGGTTCGAAGCCAATCTATTGTCGCGATTGCTATCGCAAAAATAAACCACCAAGAACTTCTACGGGCGGTCCTCGCAGAGATTTCGGCCAAAGAACAATGGTGTCAGGTAATTGGCAATGTGGTGACTGTGGTACAACTATCACTGAATTACCTTTTGAACCAGATGGTTCTAAACCAATCTACTGCCGAGATTGCCATCGCAATCGTAGACCTGCACGACCAAGTAGATACTAAATAATAAAAATTCCCGCTACTACGCGGGAATTTTTTTATTGCCAATTTTATTTTAACTTACTGGCCATTTTTATTTCACGCAGTGATAGCCATAAAAAAATAATTAATAATAATAGTGTATTTAAAGGTGCTAACCAAAAAGGAAATTCCTTACCAAAACTTTCTAATATCATCACTCCTCCTAAGACACCAATAGAATACATAGCACCATTTTTGAGATAAGCAAACTTGGCAATAACATCGACTCCCTTGACTGTCATCTCTCTGACCACAAAAGCTCCTATACCGTTACCAATCAAAATAAGAGGTACTGACATAGTAAAAGCAAAAGCACCTACTACTCCGTCAATAGAAAAAGAAGCATCCAAAATCTCCAGATATAATATCTTACTCCAAGCACTTAAACCAGGCTTTAATAATTCTTTTTCTTTTTCTTCGGCATTTCGCTTGAAGCCGTCAGTAATAAAAAAGGCGCTAGTACCAATAGTAGCAGCCAATGCCAAAAGTGGATCACGATGAATAGAGAAATAAACAACTACAGTCACTAAAATCGAAGCTAAAGCATAAAACCAAGCTGATTGACGATGTAAAAATCTCTCTACAAAAAAAGCATACTTTTTTTCTTCCAAAAATAACCAAGCCAAAAATACTAAAAATAAATAAATACCACCGCCCAAAAGTAATAGCGGTGTGGACTGACCGATGGCGGCAGTCAAATCAGCATTTTTGGAAAAGGCAAAAGAAATAATCTCATAAAAACTTAATTTGGGGTTGGAGATCCAGATAATCAAAAATGGTAAACAACCACGTACGATAAAAACAGCAAATAAAATGCCCCAAAATAAAAAAATCTTTCGATATTTTTCTGGCAAAGTCTTGAGTACATGAGCATTGATAATAGCGTTGTCCACACTACTAATAATCTCAAACAAAACCAGACCGATAATAACGATAATAAATGACCAAATCATATGGCTTAATTATAACAAAAAATCGCCAAAATGGCGATAATGCATAAATTAGTGGCGGGATTAAAATATTGATAAAAGCTTTGCACCTGTCTGGCGGGATGGACGGGACTCGAACCCGCGACCTTCTGCGTGACAGGCAGACGTTCTAACCAACTGAACTACCACCCCAACAGACAGGTGCAAAGCTTGTAAAAAACATTATTTTGCGCTACGTCCCGCTGAAGCGTAACGAATAGCGAGGTGACAAGTATATGTGTAACAACTGCCACCGCCTATGGCGGGGTCCCGCCCGCGGCGGGAAACTACCACCCCGTATTTAATAAAGCAGGAATAATATACACTATTTTTGACTATTTGGCAAGGTTTTAGGAGTCCTATAAAATAAGAGATACAAGGCAACTAAAAAGAAAAAAGCACTTAACACTTGTGGTACCCGCAAAGGCCCTAGTATAGCTGTATTATCAACCCTAATAAACTCCATAAAAAATCTAATAAAAGTATAGCCTAAAATATAAAAATAGGTTATTTTGCCAGTGCTCAATCTTTTTTTACTAGCCAAAAACAGGTAAATAAATAAAGCTATATTTAGCAGAGACTCATAAAAAAAGGTCGGCTGAAAAATATTTTGATTATAAAAAATCAAAGGCCTATTAGCTGGAGCGATATATATGCCAAACCAAGAATTAGTAGGTTGGCCAAAGAGCTCTTGATTAAAATAATTGCCCCAACGACCAATCGCTTGGGCCAAAGCAAAAAATGGTAAAATCCGATCAGATATTTGTAAAAATTTTATTTTATATTTTTTACACCACCACCAAGCAGCCAAAGCACCTCCCACTAGAGAGCCGTACAAAGAAATTCCTCCATGCCAAATTTGAATAATTTCTTTAGGATACTGTATATAATAATCTAACTCAAAAAGTACATGAGCAATTCTAGCACCAATCAAGCCAAAAATAACAATATAAAAAAATAGATCTTCAAACTGCCGATGACTGATAATATTATCTTTGGCTAATTTTTTTCTAGCCAATCCCCCGGCTATGATTATAGCCGTGACCAAAATCAAGCCGTACCAATTCACATTGATAGGACCAAAACTAAATATCTGAGCCTGTGGACTATATTCTTGCCACCACATTATTGTTGATTTTTTAAAATATACCCAATAATTTCTTCCCAAACAGGGAATTTTATTTCACCTTCTATCAGAGAACCATTGACTACATAACTCGGCGTACCGACTACTTTAACATTATAACCACTGGCCACATCTTGCTTGATCTCTTGTAAATATTTTTCTGCATCCAAACATTTTTTAAACTGGGCACTACTGATACCAACTTGTTTTGATAAAGTCACTAGATTATCTTTAGAAAAATATTCTGGATGTTCTTCAGTTGCTTGATTAGCATAAAGTATATCTCGATACTCCCAGTACTTACCTTGCTCATTGGCACAACTGGCTGCTAGATGAGCATTCATGACATTGGGGTGCAGTCCCTCAGTCGGAAAATCTTTGGCAACAAAACGCACCAAGGGCCCAAATTTGGCTATGAGCTGTTTAATATCAGCTTGATTATCTTTGCAAAATGGACAACCAAATGATTCATAGGCCACTACATACACCACCGGATCCTCTGCTCCTAGCCAAGGATCGTCATCAGTAATGGAATTTAATATTTTTTCTTTACTATCTTCAAATTGTGTTTTGGTAATCCAAGTACCACTTTCTTCTAAGTAAGTATCACCACTTTTTATATGTTGATATTTATTGGCTACTTTCACAATCAAATAAATACTAGAAGCTAAAAATAAAAATAAAAAAACAATAATCAAGCGTCCCCACCAACGTTTGTACCAATGGATGTAATAGCTTTTACTCACCGCCTGTGATAAGCGTTTTTTTATTTCTTGATCCATATGTTTATTTTGTTTTTTTAATTAAATTTTCAATACTTGACCCTAGATGAAATAATTTTTCTTCTTGCCAATAATTAGCTAAAAGCTGCAAACCAATCGGCAGTTTATTTTTATCCTGAGCAATCGGCAAAACCAAACCTGGGATACCAGCGATATTAGCACCGACTGTAAATACATCAGACAAATACATAGCTAGTGGGTCACTAGTTTTTTCACCAAGACGAAAGGCAGTGGTTGGGGTAGCCGGCGTCAGGATCACATCTACTTGAGCAAAAGCCTTACTAAAATCACCCCTCACTAAGGTGCGGACTTTCTGTGCTTGCTTATAATAAGCATCATAATATCCAGCTGATAAAATATAAGTACCAAGCATGATACGACGCTTGGTTTCTTCACCAAAACCTTTTGACCGCACTGTCTTGTACCAATCATCTAAATTTAATTTTTTTTCACTACGTAAGCCATAAAGTAAGCCATCAAATTTTGCTAAATTGGAACTCACTTCAGCTGGCATGATCAGATAATAAGCTGCTAAGGCGTAATCCATGTTTGGTAAACTGACTGTTTTTATCTTCCAGCCATCTTTTTTTAAGGTAGCGACCATTTGATCAATGGCTAAACTAATTTCACTTTGAATTTTTTGATTAGCATATTCTTTGACTATACCAATACACAAAGATTTATCCTCTCTTTGACAAGCCCGTGGAAAATCAGGCACCACATTATCAGAGCTCGTACTATCCTTTTCATCAAAGCCAGCCATGGCCTGCAATATATAGGCGCTATCTTTGACTGTATTGGTCATAGGGCCAAGCTGATCTAGTGAGGAAGCCATGGCCATCAAGCCATAGCGTGAAACACGACCATAGGTAGGCTTCACACCCACTACTCCGCAAAAAGCTGCTGGCTGTCTGATAGAGCCACCAGTATCAGTGCCCAATGCCACTGGGGCCAAGCTATCGGCTACAGCGGCTGCTGATCCGCCAGAAGATCCTCCTGGTACCCGAGTCTTATCCACTGGATTTTTGACCGGACCAAAGCCAGAGTTTTCATTTGATGAACCCATGGCAAACTCATCGCAATTTGTTTTGCCCAAGACAATCATGCCAGCATCTTGCAAGCGCTCAACAGCAGTAGCAGAATATGGCGCAATATAGTCTTTCAAAATTTTTGATCCAGCTGTTGCCCTCAATCCCTCGACCATGACAATATCTTTGACCGCCACCGGAATACCAAAAAGCTTATTCGGTTTTTTCTTGGTTAAATTAGTATCAGCCTGTTTCGCTTGAGCTAAAGCCTGCTCATTGATACTAATAAAAGAATTAGTTTT
>CAYVXP010000015.1:0-2307 GCA_964455165.1 uncultured Gammaproteobacteria bacterium | reverse complement strand
GTACTGACACCAGTCAAACTTTCAGCGACATTTTTCAGCTTTAATTTATTTATCTTTTCGACATAAGCCAAAATCTTGCCGAGCTGTTTTTGAAAACTAGCTGACTCTTGATCAGATAGATTCAGTTTGGCTAAATCAGAAATTTTTTTAATTGTTTTTTTATCTAATGACATAATTATTTTTTCTTCCAACTATCAATATCCAAAACCCAAAAAGTAAAAGCTACCAAAACTAAAGTCTCCAAACCAAATAATAAAACATTGAAAAGCCACCAATTAATAATATACCAGTCATGCTGGAAATTAACTAAAGGTAATAATATTATACCAGACAATAAAATACTACCATAATAATCCACTGGTGCCACGCTCAACCACTTTTTGTGCCACCAAATATGCTCTTTTTTGAACTTTTTCAAAGGATAATGTGGATTCAAGACAAACCAGAGAAAATCCCACAAGACCACAAAAATTAAGAAAAAAGATAAAGTTTTTAGCCAATTTTCCCAAGAAAGATCCAGGCCAAAGGCATAAGGTAAATTAAAAATCAAAAACACAAAGGCAAACATAGTGATATGATAGCCAGTCGCCTCTCGCCCACTCATAAATTTTACATACATTCTGATGTACCACTTATCAGAAGATGGACGCCAAGTTGGTAGATTTTTGGCCCAACCATTTGGTCCTTCTATCTGGATTTCCAAAATCGCCAATACTGTAGCGAGGATAAAAATATAAATGTTGGTTAAGATGATTTCTAACATAATTTTAATTATTTTTTAATTATTTTTAAGAACTCTTGCTCATTAATTATTTTAATACTTTGTATATTTTGGGCTTTTACTATTTTTGATCCAGGATTGGCGCCAACTACTAGGTAGCTCAGATTGCTACTCACACTGGATAAAATTTTGCCACCATTTTGACGAACCATATTTTCAAGACTATCCCTCGCTATAGACATAGTGCCAGTAAATAAAAATGTCTGACCAAGCAAAGGACCGGTTGTTTTTGTGGAATTTTTGATACTGATGCCGAGTGATAACAAATGTTGCAATAATTTTTTATTTTGCTCATCAGCAAACCACTCAACTAGCGACTTAGCTACTTCGGGACCGATGTCTGGCAAATCTTGTAATTCCTCTTGACCAGCTTGACTGAGCTTCGTGATATCATGAAAATGCTGAGCCAAAGAAATAGCTGTCTCCTCGCCGACATGTCTGATGCCTAGAGCATAAATAAAATTTGATAAATTTATTTGTTTACTGCTAGCAATTGATTGCAATAAATTATTTATTTTTTTATCAGCAAAGCCTGGTAGGCCACGTAAATCACCATCACGCAATTCAAAAATATCAGCACCAGTCAATAATAAATTTTTATCAGCCAACAAGCGTATAATACTATCCCCCAAACCTTCTATATTGAAACCTTTTTTGGAAACAAAATGAATTAGTCCTTCGACATTTTTGGCAAAACATTTTTTATTGGTACAATAAAAAGCTACTTCGCCAGATTTTTGAAATACTGGACTATGACAAACTGGACAATTTTTTGGAAATCTAAATTTTTTTTCTTTGCCTGTGCGCAATTTTGGTAAAACTTGATTAATCCCCGGTATGACATCTCCAGCTTTTTGTAAAATAACTGTATCACCAATGCGCACATCTTTGCGCTCGATCTCATCTTGATTGTGCAAGGTAGCGCGTGATACTACAGATCCGGCGACTGTGACTGGCTCTAGTATGGCGACGGGTGTCAAAGCACCAGTGCGGCCAACCTGTACCTCAATATCCAACAATTTGGTAGTCACCTGCTCGGCTGGAAACTTGTAAGCCAACATCCAACGTTCCGCTTTGCCAATATGCCCCAAAACCTTTTCTTGGCTAAGTTGATTGACCACTATGACACTGCCATCGGTCATAAAATCAAGTTTTTTGCGCTTTTCTTGCCACTTGGCCAGATATTTACCTACCTCTATGATATCGCTACAGAACTCATTGTAGGGGCTAGTTTTGAAACCTAATTTTTTCAATATTTCATGAGATTCCTGGTGAGTCTTTTGACCAAGATCAGTGATCAGCTCAAAAGCAAAAAACTCTAATCTACGACTAGCTGTCACCTTTGGGTCAAGCTGACGGATAGAACCAGCAGCGATATTTCTAGGATTGGCATAAGGACTTTCACCTTTTTTGAGCTGCTCTTTGTTTATCTTATCAAAAATATTTTTGGCCATGACTGCTTCACCACGCACTTCTATAATCTCTGGCAATTTAATATTTGATAAATCATTGAGCTTGAGAGGAAT
>CAYVXP010000014.1:3515-11977 GCA_964455165.1 uncultured Gammaproteobacteria bacterium | reverse complement strand
GTCCCCTTAGTAAAAACAATTTCTTCAGGACTCTTAGCTTTGATAAATTTTGCTTGGAAAAAATTACGCCAAGCCGGCTTTAAGCCTATGGCTGTACCACATTTAGTTAGAGAGCGCGCCATGTTTGGTACAGGCTTTTTCCCAGCTGAGATGAATGAAATATACAAGGTCAATCCTGGTGAAGATGATTTATTTTTGATTGGTACAGCTGAAGTGCCTTTGATCAATTATCATGCTGACGAGATTCTAGATTTGAGTCAGCCAAAAAAATATTTTGCTTTGACTCCAGCCTACAGACGAGAGGCTGGTAGCTACGGTAAAGATACCAAAGGTATTTTGCGCGGTCATCAATTTGATAAGATAGAAATGGTTATTTTCTGTGAGCCAAGTCAATCAGAAAATATGCATCAAGAGATTTTGAGAATCGAAGAAGATATTTATAAATCTTTAGGCTTGCCATATCACGTAGTCAATATTTGTACTGGTGACCTTGGTCCAGTGGCCGCCAAAAAATATGATCTAGAAGCTTGGATGCCTGGTCAAAATCAATATCGAGAAATTACCTCATGTTCCAATACTGCTGATTATCAAGCTAGACGTCTGAATATCAAACATAGCAATAAAGACGGTCAAAAAGAATTTTGCCATACTCTCAATGGTACGGTCATGGCCATAGGACGCACTATGATTGCTATTATGGAAAATTATCAGACCAAAGATGGTAATATCAAGGTCCCTGATGTCTTACAAGAATATTTGGACTTTAAAGAAATAAAAAAGTAAATGCCTCTGACATTCATTGAAATCAACTGCCGTAACTTGCAACACAATTTACGGCAGTTTAAAAATATTGCCCCGCAATCAGAATTATGGCCAGTAGTAAAAAGTAATGCTTATGGTCATGGTTTATTTGAGATAGTTAGTTTGCTCAATGAAAATTCTGATGTCTCTGGTTTAGCCTGTGTCAATTTAGATGAAGCTTTACAAATATCGACTTGGAGTACCAAAAAAATAATGGTCCTTAGCTACTTTGATTTTGATGAAGTAAAAATCATACAAGCTTTGGATAAAAAAATTATTTTACCGCTTTATAATCAAGAATCAAAAAATTATTTGTCAGAGCTAGCTAGTAGACGGGCTAGGTCAATCGAGGTCATGGTCAAGATAGATAGCGGTACCAATAGATTGGGCTTCAAAATAGAGGACGAGGATCTAGTGACTAGTATCATGCAGGAAAAATATTTGCAGGTGACTAGTTTGTATACTCACTTGGCTGAATCAGAGTCCGCGAATTTAGACTTTACTAAACAGCAGTTAGATCATTTGGCTCATTATCAAAAGAAATATCCTAATCTTAAATTTCATTCTGCTTGTTCGGCTGCTGTTATCGGTGTACCAGAAGCTAGGCAGGATATCATACGTTTAGGTTTATCACTTTATGGCTTGTGGCCATCTATGGCTACTCAAGAGCGTGGACAGAAACAAGAGATGGATCTACGACCAGTTCTATCTTTGAAAACTAAAATTATTCAAATAAAAAAAATAAAAGCCGGAGAAAGTGTTGGTTACAATAGAACTTTTCTAGCCAAAGAAGATTGCACTATTGCTGTTTTACCGATTGGGTACTATGAAGGCTTGCCGAGGATATTGTCAAATAAAGGCCGAGTGTTGATCCAAGGAAAAAGTTGTCCGATTGTCGGAAATATTTGTATGAATCTAACGATGGTTAAACTTACAGATGATCTAGTGGTCAAAGTAGGGGACGAGGTAGTTATCATTGGTCAAAGTGCTGATGCTTATATCTCGGCCGAAGAGCAAGCAGTGACAGCTCAGACTATTAGTTACGAAATAGTTACCAGATTAAACGCAGCCTTAGCTAGGATTATTATTTAACTATATATAATACGACACAAAGTATAAGTAGCTAAAAAAGAGGGAAGAAGATGTCTATAGGTATCAAAACAAATAAACCGTGGCAAAAACATTCTAGCTATACACCTCATAAGGTATATGGTTCTTATTATGATGAGCAGGTAAAAAAAAGACGGGGTAAAATTGTGCGCATTATTTATGTGATTATTTTTATTTTGTTAGCGCAGAGTATATTCCAAGCGCCATTTTTGAGAATCAAGGGCATAGAGCTCAAGGGTAATAGTTTTTATAAGCCAGAAGAGGTCAAACAATACATAGAAAGTAATTTGGGTGGCCGAAAGTGGCTTATTTTTCAAAACAATAATTTTTTTCTTTTTAATAGCGACAAATTAAAAAATCAACTAATTACTCAATATAATTTGAGTGATGATAAAGTCACTAAAGTTTTTCCTAAAAAAATAAAAGTAGAGTTTATAGAAAAGACCTCACAATTTATCTGGAAAAAAAATAACAGTTTATATCTACTAGATGCCAAAGGTCAGTTCAATGGCCAAATAAACGAAATAAACGATCAATATATTATTTTGGATGATTCTAGGTCATATCAGCCACAAAACAACGAAAATATCTTTCGTCCTGATGAAATTGAACTCGTCCAGGTCATAATATCCATGTGGGCCGACAAACTATCCAATATGGTCAAAATAAAGGCCATCTCTATAGGCGATGATTGGTCAAATTTTGAGATAAAGACCAATTTGCCATATCTAGTCAAAATCAACCCACAAAGCCAGCTAGCCGAACAGATGGAAAATTATTATCGAGTCTTGATCGCGGGGAACGTAGTAGGTACAGATATAAATTATATTGATCTGCGTTATGGTGACAAAGCTTATTTTAAATAGAGGAATGATAGTCTTAGGCATTGTTTGGCTTAAATGAGCGCTTAAACAAGCATAATATGTTATGAGTATAATAACTCTTACACTCAATTTGACATATAGATTTCCCTTTGTTATTATAGATATATGGCTAAAACAAAAAAAGGTACTCTTCCCCTCCTGGAAGAATATTTGGTAAACATCCAATCCAATAATTATTCAGCGGAGACAGTTTACAATTATGAACGCGACTTAAAAACTTTTGAAGATTTTTTGTCAGCGGATATAAAAAAAGATTTTTTGAAATTGGATAAAAAGGATTTGATCAAATTCAAGGCCTACCTCTCCTCCGTGGATCGTCTGACAGCCTCCCAAGAGCTAGGTGAGAAAAAATTATCTAGCTACAGCATCAATAGAATTTTATCAGCCTTGAGATCTTATTTAAAATTTTTGTCAGACATGGATTTCAAATCACCGATCAATGCCGATGCCGTGAAGCTTTTGAAGACCGAAAAAAAGCATAGCCAAGTACCAGAGATGCCCGAGCTCATAAAATTAATAGAAGCACCAGAAAGATTTGAGGTTGACCCATTAGTGAAGCTACGCAACCGAGCCATGCTAGAAACTTTGTTTGCTACCGGTATGCGTATTTCAGAATTATTATCTTTGCGTCGTAATGAGCTAGATGACACTGGACGCATCTATATCACTGGTAAGGGTAAGAAGCAAAGATTTGTTTATCTGACACCGCGGGCTACCAAGCACTTGAAAAATTATTTAGCCAAACGCTTGGATGAGTCAGCTTTTATGTTTGTCCCCTCTCGTGGCAAAAATAACACCAAAAAAAATAAAAGAATTTCTACCAACTATCTACAATTTAAAATAAAAAAATATCGTGAATTATTATTTATCAATATTCCGGTGTCGGCACATTCTCTCAGACATGGCTTCGCTACCTATCTAGCCGAAAATGGAGCCAATCCAGCAGCCATCCAGATACTCTTGGGGCATGAGTCACTAGATACTACCACTCGTTATGTACATGCTTCTGATAAGTACGCCGAAAAAATACACACCAAGTTCCACCCCTTGAGAGATTAATATTTTACTTTACATAAAATTTAGTAGTGCTATGATAAATATACAAGCAACAGC
Source organism: uncultured Gammaproteobacteria bacterium (assembly GCA_964455165.1). GTDB lineage: Bacteria > Patescibacteriota > Patescibacteriia > UBA1558 > GWA2-36-10 > CALMZN01. The sequence continues at coordinate 8,069 of CAYVXP010000014.1, read as the reverse complement.
AACGGCTGTTCAGCTTGGAGCAGATGTGTCCTAACCTACCTAATCCCCCTAAAATGGGACCAGTTCCCATTGCATCTGCTGGAGACCGCATGCCCTAGTGGTGCGGTCTCTAATCTTGATGTAAGAAATAAAAAAACGCCCTTAGTAAAAGCTAGTGGCGTTTTTATTTAGATTTTTATGGTAGATAGTTCAAGGCGTCTACTGGCACACCATTGAGACGTATTTCCAAGTGTAAATGTGGTCCAGTGGACAATGGGCCTGCACCACGAGTACCAGGCATACCACCAGAGTAGCCAATCACTTGTCCTTTGGTGACAAATTGCTCAGCTTCTACACTTATCTGATTCACGTGACCATAGACACTAGATAAGCCATCAGCGTGGACTATCATGATATAGCTGTAGCCAGTTTTACCACCATCTTTGGCCTTGGCTATATAGCCAGATTGGACTGCCTTGATAGGAGTGCCCTGAGGACTGGCTATATCAATAGCCGGATGTTCGAAGACGTAGCGAAATGGATATTCAGGATCATGAAAATAAGCGGTGATGGTTCTAGAGTTTACCGGCCAAGATAAGCCTGGTGTGGAGGTGTCTTCTTGTTTTTTTTGTAGTTCACGATTGAGTTTTTCACGAGCAATTTTTTCTAAATAAACAATGTCCGCATTAGCTTGACCTTGCTCGGCCTTAGCTTGTTTTAATAGTATTTCGAATTTGGCTTGTTGGCCCTGAGTCAATTGCACTAGTTGAGCTTTACCATTTTTCTGTTCATCTAGAGCACCTTTTTTGTTATCTAAAATATTTTTTAAAGTATCAAGCTCAGTGCGATTATTTTCTAAATCATTTTGGTCATTGATCATAGCCATTTTGACTTCCTTCAAATCATTGACTTGAGACACTACCATGTCTTGCATTTTTTCTAATTGGTCTATTTGGTTCATGAAATCGCTAAAATTTTCATTGACTACCAAAATCTCCAGTAGACTACCCTGCTGTTGTTGTTGGTGTAAGGTTCTCAGTATTTCCGCTACATTTTCTTTTAAGTCCGCGATCTCTTTTTCTTTGGCTTGTATTTTTAGTTCAGTATTTTTTATTTTTAGATTAGCGGTTTCAATTTCTAGATTGGCCGCTTGGATTTCTAGATTAATTTTAGCAATATTGGAGTTCAAAATACTGAGTTGAGCTGACAACTCCCCTATTTCATTTTTTTTGGCTTCTACATTTTTTTCGTAGATAGCCATTTGTTTTTTTAGAGCATCGATTTGCGATCTTTTATCATTGATATCTTGATTGATTTGCCAGCTATCTACCTTGTCTAGGTTGTCTAGAGTGTATTCGACAGCCAAAATATGTCGGCTAAACAAAAATAAGCCCAAGAAGCTCAAGCTTATTAGAAAGATAGTTAATTTTTTTTGTTTTGGTGTTATGACAAGCATCAAAATCGTTTATAACGATGATATTATAGCATATTTAATAATATTTGGCAATATTTACTTTATGCTAATTTAGATTGAGCCAAAGCAATACGTTTTAGACTTTCTGCTTGTCCTAAAAATTCTAAAATTTCTACTGGCGAAGGACTTTTATCCAGTCCCGATAGAGCAAAACGAATTGGCCAAAATACATCACCTGGAGTTAAATTATTTTCACTAATAATATCTTGCAATATTTTGTTTAAATATTCACTCTCCCAATTTTCTTTGAGAGTAGACAGACTGTCGTAGGCTAATTGTAAACCTTTTTTGGTATTTTCAGGGGTGCTTTTTTTAAAAACAAGTTTCGTGGCATCGTATTCTGGTAAGGTCCACAAAAATTCTGACAACTCAGTTAGCTCTTCTAATTTATTAATGCGACTAGAAAATAACTTTAAAACATCTTCCACTCTATCCTCGTGTTGTGGTAAATATTTTTTGCTGAGTGTGACTAATTGTGGATACTGATTATTTTTTGAGCTGACTATTTGACGAATATATTCGGCATTGAACCAATCTAATTTTTGACGATCAAAAATAGCGCCAGATTTATTTATTTTGTCTAGAGAAAATGCCTGTATTAATTCTTCGATCGAAAAAATTTCTTGCTCTGTACCAGGATTCCAGCCTAATAGAGCTATGTAATTAATTATGGCTTGCGGTAAATAGCCGTGTTGTAAAAAATCTTCAGCGGCTACATCACCTTGTCGTTTGGATAGCTTGCTTCTATCAGGATTTAATAATAATGGCAAATGGACAAATATTGGCATCTCATAAGCAAAAGACTGATAGAGTAAAACATGCTTTGGTAAGGATGGTAGCCACTCCTGCCCCCTGATGACATGGGTGATTTCCATATCATGATCATCTATGACATTGGCTAGGTGGTAAGTAGCAAAACCATCGGATTTTATGAGTACAAAGTCATCTAAATCTTCAGTTTTTACTATTATTTGGCCGTGTATTTGGTCATTACAGACCACTTGTGTTTCGGAGGGTATTTTGTACCGGATTACAGCCTTTTCCCCCATTTTGAGCCTTTTAGAGGCCTCCGTGGCCTCTAAATCACGACAAAAACCATCATATTTTGGCACTTGTTTGTTAGCCTTTTGACTTTCTCTTAATTCTTCTAATCTAGTTTCAGAGCAAAAGCAATAGTAGGCTTTATTTTCATTAACTAGTTTTTCAGCCGCGGTTTTGTAGACTGCCAGTCTTTCTGATTGGATATATGGTCCAAAGTCACCACGACTAGTTACTTTATCACCATCTAGCCTGACACCTTCGTCAGAATGTAATCCAAAATTATCCAAAGTGGCAATTAATTTTTCAACAGCTCCGGGCACAAGTCTTTCTTGATCAGTATCTTCTATGCGTAAAATAAAAGTACCTTTATGTTGCTTGGCTAGCAAATAGTCATATAAAGCAGTCCTTAGGTTCCCAATATGCATATATCCAGTAGGACTAGGTGCGAGTCTAGTGCGGATTTTATTTGTCATTTTTTCCATATTTATATTTTAGAATATTATAATAAAAAACAAAAATTGAACGATAAATTCTTTTGAATCTTTTTGGTTGTCTATAGAGACGCCAGAGCCATTCGAAGCCTAGGCTGCGCATTATTTTTGGGGCACGAGGTATAGCACCAGATAAAAAATCAATAGCTCCACCTACTCCGACAGCGATGCGAATACTCGGCATCTTGGTCAGGTTTTCGTACAGCCATAGATCTTGTCGTGGCGCACCCATAGTAGACAATATGATTTGCGGTTTGTACATGTTGGCTAAAGTGACACTGTCATTTTCATCGCCGATATAAAAACGTAAACTGGGGAATTTTTTTTCTAAAACTTCTTTTAACTTATCTTTTTTGGTCAGACCTTGGCTATAAAGACAAAAAAGTATTTTACCGTTGTTAGCTATACCCAAGTCTATGAGCTTGTAAATCAACTGGGCACCAGTCAGTCTATCGTCGATAGATATATGGTGACCTAAAAATTTTAAAGCATGAATAATACCAGTGCCATCAATAGTTGAGAGACTAGAGTCATTAATAATCCTAGTAAATAAATCATTTTTTCTGGCTGCTAAAATAAACTCTGGATTGACTGTGACAATTTGGTTTTGCGTATCAGAGTCATAAAAAGATTGTAAAATTTCTCTCAATCTTAAATCGGGTACTTTTTGAACTTTAATATTAAAAATTTTGTAATCTACGACGTTCATAGGTCAAAACTTTGTAAGTTGGTATAAATAGGTCCTTTGGGTGTCAATTCACTTTGCATCAGATAAAAATAATTCACCGCAAATTGATCGGCTACTTTCCAGTCCTTTAGAGGGGCGAGTTGTTCTGCCTCCATTTTTGTTTTGATTCTGGCCAAGGTCAGATGTGGTGTGAATTTTCTACTTTCCATATTAGCTAAACCTGAAGCAAAAAGATTTTTTTCTATTTTATTATAAAGTGCAGTTAAGTCTTTATTTTCTTTGACGCGGATAAAAATCACCTCAGGACGCAAAACTGGAGAGGCTATCACCTCTTCTAGACATAGATCAATTGGATCACCAGTGCTTTTGATGTTCTCTAGTGAAGATATTATTTCTGGCAATTTATCTAGCGGTACATTACCTAAAAATTTTAAGGTCAGGTGCATCTGATCGGGTAAAACTAAACGCATTCCATCGTTAGGTAGACCTAGTTGATTGAATTGTTTGTGTAGTTTTTTAGCTAGACCAAAATCTAGTGGTAAGCTGATAAATAAACGTAATTGTTCCATAAGCCCATTTTAACCTAAAATAAGCCAAAAATCAAACTTTTGCTTGGTGATATAGCTTTTATTTGCTATAATAAAATAAATGTTAAATTTAAATACAAATATGCGCAAAATACTCGCTTTGTTTTGTTTGTTGTCTTTTTTGAGTCCTCTTCATAATGCTCAAGCTCAAATAGATGCTACACTTTTTGATTATAATACTCTTTTGACTGATGAAGTAGTAGTGGACTATACTGCTATGAACTTATCTCAAATACAGCAATTTTTACAGCTAAAGACAAAGAATTAAAAAATATTAATGAAACGTTAGATTTT
>CAYVXP010000014.1:1650-3505 GCA_964455165.1 uncultured Gammaproteobacteria bacterium | reverse complement strand
AAAAATAGCTATTTGCAGGAGTATTATTTTACTGGCTACAATCCTGGTCCAGCTGAGCCAATAACCATGGACGAAGATGTGCGTTTAGAATATACCAGGGCTCGTTCGGCTGCGGAGATTATATACAATGCAGCTATTGAGGCTAAAATCAATCCTAAATTTCTCATCACTACCCTACAAAAAGAGCAAGGTGTTATTGAAAAAACTAATCTGGAACAGAGAGCCTTGGACTATGCTACTGGCTACTATTGTTTTGATGGTCAGGCCTGCAATCCGCAATGGCAAGGATTTGGTAAACAAGTTCGAGCCGCTGCTCTACAATTTAGAGATTATATTGATAATATTCACACTAGGCCATTTCGCCCAGGTTTACCGGTCAGTATAGATGGTAGAATGGTCACTCCAGCCAATCGCATCACAGCTGCTATGTATGTCTACACTCCCCATCTACACGGTAATCTTTTATTTGCTACTATTTGGGATAGATATAATTTTGGTGAAATTGCTGAAGTTGTAAAAACGCTCATTCCTTATGGAGCGGTAGTTCAGGCAAAATCTGGTGAAGATATTAAATCTGTTTATTTGATCAAAGATGGACGAAAGATGCTTTTTGCTAATAATAGCTCTTTGATATCTAGATATGATCCAAAGAGAGTACAAAAAGTTGATCCTGAGGAAATAGCTAAATTTATCGATGGACCAAATATAAAATATTCCAATTATTCAATTTTAGAAAATCCTAGTGGCCAAAGATATCTTATTGATGGTCTAGTGAAGAGACTGATTATCAACAAAGAGGTGTTTAGACAATTAGGTTTTAGTGCTGACGAAGTTGTTAAAGTCAAACAAAGTGATTTAGATGAAATTGCTGATGGTGCAAATTTGACCGCAGATACAAAGTACCCTCTAGGTAAGTTATTGCGTAGCACTAAGACTAATGGCGTTTATTTTGTCAAAGATAATATAAAATCACCAATTGTTGATCCGACTATTATTAAATTAAATTTCCCAACTTTAAAAATAACCAATGCTACTCAGACTGTCCTAGATACTTATGACAATGATTTACCAGTCTTATTAAAAGATGGAACTTTGGTCAAAGCACCATCAGTCGCTAGTGTTTATGTCATAGCCGATGGTAAGCGTCGTTGGATCAATGACGCAGAAACTTTTAATAGTCTAGGATATTCTTGGGCTAATATTCAAAATGTATCAGACCGCGTCTTGAATTTACATGACGCTGGTGAAATTATTAAATTATAAGCCATGATAGTTCATGCTTGTTTTGTCCCTCACCCACCCCTACTCATCCCAGAGGTTGGCAAGGACAATATCAACCACCTCAAAGAAACTCGTGAGGCCTACCAAAAAATTGAAACAGAACTTTATGCCAGAAAGCCAGACATTTTACTGGTTATTTCTTCGCATAGTCCAAATAAAAATTCTTTTAGTATCAACCAACAACCAAAGGTAACTATTAATTTTAAAAGATTTGGTGATTTAGTGACTAATCTGGAATTTAAAAATGATATTGCCCTTGGTTATAAAATAAAAGAATCCACTGAATCAGAAATGCCGATAATATTGAGCTCTGAACAAATTATTGATTATGGTGCTGGAGTGCCTTTATTTTATTTGGCTAACCATCTGCCAAATTGTCAGATTTGTATTGTCCATCCAGCCAAAGAGCTTGATTATGCTGATCATATAAAATTTGGTGAATTGATCAAAGAGCAGTTGGTGAACTATGGTAAAAGGATTGCTGTAATTGCGGCTGGTGACTTGTCACATCGCTTGCACCAAGATTCTCCTGCTGGCTACTCACCACGAGCACAAGAATTTGATCAAAAGCTTA
>CAYVXP010000014.1:0-1640 GCA_964455165.1 uncultured Gammaproteobacteria bacterium | reverse complement strand
TGAAGGTTTAATAAAATTTGATAAATTTTTAGCTGAAGAAGCTAAAGAATGCGCCATCAAGCCACTCTTGGTACTCATGGGCATTATGAAAGATATTAATTTTGAGTCAGAAAAATTAAGTTACCAAGCGCCATTTGGCATCGGCTATTTAGTAGAAAATTTTTCAATTAAATAAACCTAAATTATTTAGGTTTATTTTCTTTTTGACTAGTAAGTTTAAAAAAATAACGCCAAGCGTCTCCACCTTTAGCTAGCTCCTCAGTGTCATCAAAACATTTTTCTACAAAATTTCTCTCAAGATCTTTGCAGATTTTAAAAACAGAACTACGCTTAAAAGGTGGGACCCCTAGTTCATTGATGATTTTTAAAGCCATTTCTTGCCAAATGTAGGCTGGTGCTTTGACTGGTTTCTTATTTTTGAATATGTCTTGTATAGAGTCCATAGTACTATTATAGCAGATACTTATTATTGTTGACAAAAAGTAATAAAATTGTTATACTATAACTTATGTTAAAAATTGTTAAATATCCAGACCCATTTTTACGCCGAACTGCTAAAGTAGTTACGGATTTTAATGATGACTTGAAAAAAGTCATATTAGAGATGGTTGAGGCAATGTACCAAGATGATGGTATAGGCCTAGCTGCCCCACAGATTGGTAGTCAGCAACGCTTGATTGTGGTGGGAAATAGTCAAGAAAAAAATTATCACGTTTATATCAATCCGGAAATTAGTTTTTTTTCGAAAAATAAAGAATTAGGTGAAGAGGGCTGTCTTTCTTTACCTCAGATATTTGGTCTAGTCCGTAGGGCCAAAAAAATACACGTAAAGTATCAGGATATCAATGGTTCTGTAAATAAAGTAAAATTAAGTGGCTTGGATGCTATTGTTTTACAACACGAGCTAGATCATCTGGATGGCATTTTATTTATTGATCGAGCTGAAAGTATTACTAAGGGTCAAGATATTTTAGATAGTTTAAAAAAATAATGTTGACTGATAAAAAAATAATTTTTTGGGGCACTCCTCTATTTTCACTACCAAGTTTGGCAGAACTATACAAATTAGGGATTGTCACTGCTGTCGTGACTAGAGCTAGTAAGCCAGCTGGTCGCGGTCGCCAAGTCAGTGATAGCCCAGTAAAAATTTGGGCCGAAGAACATAAGCTACCAGTTTTAGCTTTTACAAAATTAGATGCTGATTTTATTTTGGAATTAAAAAAATATTTACCAGCTACTTTTGTGGTTGTAGCTTACGGCAAAATAATCCAACAAGAAATATTAGATCTATCTGAATTGCCAGCCATTAACCTACATCCCTCCAAATTGCCAGAGTTCCGTGGACCATCGCCAATCCAAGCAGCTATTTTAGCTGGACGAGAAAAAACAGCGGTCACCATCATGCAGCTAGATGACAAAATGGACCATGGTCCAATTTTAGCGCAAGAAGAAGTGAACATTGATAGTAAAGATAATTTTTCTTCTTTAAGCGAAAAATTAAGCCATCGAGGATCAAAATTACTCAAAGACACCGTCGATTCTTATTTGCAGGGCAAGATAAAATCTACTCCTCAAAATGACGACGTGGCCACCCTATGTAGTTTAATACAAAAAGAAGATGGGCTCATCAACTGGGAAGA
>CAYVXP010000013.1:0-12710 GCA_964455165.1 uncultured Gammaproteobacteria bacterium | reverse complement strand
ACCGAGAGTTTGTTCAATATATTGTTTTGATAATTCTTCTTTTTCATCTTTAGTGTATTTTGGTACCTTAATCAAAAAAATAGACAAATTTAAACTTCTATTTGTTTTATTTTTATTTTTACGAAGCAAAACACTAAAAACAACCACAGTAAACAAGACCAATAATATGAAAGAAATTAATGTCTCCATGCTTATCTCCATGCTTATTGCTTAATAGTCAATTTCATAATTTTATCGGCTTTTATTTTGGCTTCTTGCTCCAAATAAAAACGATTGACATGCGGTATCACTCTTAGCCAAGCAACAATCAAATTAACAATTTTTTTTAATGGCACCTTACCTTTATTTAGCAACTTGGCAATCTGAAGAGATGTTTCCTCACCACGTTTTTTAAAAGCAGCTTGCTGACTCACATCAAGAGATAAAAAAATATTATCCATGTCTTCAGCTAGTATTTTTTCTACTTTTTCCAAAACAATTTGCTGATCGGAAAAAACATTAGCACTAATATCCTGCTGGACAAGGATACTTGGGTCTAAAATTGGTAAGGTATTATTTGTTTCTGATGTTTTTTCCGCTTGTTTTTCTGATAATGTTTCGGCAGTATTAGCAAAATTAGCGTTATCAACGCTTTCTGCTTTTGGTATTTTTATTTCTGGCCGAATATAGCCGTTCATGGTTTATATTATACCAGATTTTTCATTTTTAGATAAGTCTTTTTCTTTTAACAAACTATAGACTTGGTAGATATTGCGTATGTTTTTTAAATAATAGACTGAATCCTCTGTTTTGATAGTCAGATCATTGTCTTGGTAGTGAATATTTTCAATATCATCGATATTTATAGCACCACGCAATTTTATATTATTGTCGTTGATAAAAAATATGTGCCAAATTTTATGTTTGGTAATAATATAGATAGTATTGCGACGCAGTAGATAATTAGCAAAAAATATTAAACTAATCACCAAGGCCGTCAACCAAAGTAAAACACCGTAGTGGCCAAGATGCCAGAGGGGAAACAAAAAGAAAAAAATGGCCACTATGATAAATAGGTACCAAAAATAAAAATATTTGCCTTCGCGACCAACTACTACTAGTCGCACTTCATCATTTGGAAAAAATTTGCTAAACTTATTAGTAGCTTCCATACGACAAAAATTTATTTATAATTTATTACACCAAAGTGAGAAAAAAGACACAAAAAATAATCTGGATTATCTTGGCAATTTTCATGATTTTCTCTATGATTGCCTGGACTTGGAGCTAGTCACGCTTTAATACAGCTAAATAAGCCTCCTGTGGGATCTCTACTTTGCCTGATTGGGCCATTCTTTTTTTACCTTTTTTCTGCTTTTCTAAAAGTTTTCGTTTTCTAGTCACATCTCCACCATATAGCTTAGCGGTCACATCTTTACGCAAGGCTGATATTTTATCGCCAGCTACCACTTTGCCACCTATAACAGCTTGGATTTTTACCACAAATTGCTGACGTGGTATCATTTCTTTCAATTTACTGACAATATTTTTACCAACTCGATGAGCACTATCTCTATAAACCAAGCTAGTCAAAGCTTCCACTGTTTCATCGGCTACCAATATTTCCATCTTCACTAAATCGCATTTTCTGTAATCTGCAAAATCATAATTCAAGGAAGCATAACCAGCGGAAGAGCTTTTTATCTTGTCATAAAAATCAACCAAGATACTACTCAAAGGAATTTGATAACGCAAAATCAAACGATGTTCATCTAAATACTCATTGCCCGTTGGCAAACCATTGACCTCGGTAATATAAGACATCAAATTACCAATATATTGAGTTGGTGTCACTACTTCTATATTCATATAAGGCTCCTCTATGAGCTCTATAGCACTAGGATCGGGCATTTCTGAAGGAGTAGTCAAAACAAATTGCTCACCATTACGCATCTTGATCTTATAGGCTACGGTCGGAGTAGTGACTATCAGGTGTAGGTTGAACTCTCGTCTCAATCTTTCTTGGAAAATTTCTAAATGTAATAAGCCTAAAAATCCACAACGAAAACCAAAGCCTAAGGCTTGCGAACTAGCAGGCTCAAAAATCAAACTAGCATCATTAAGTTTTAATTTCATGATAGCATCACGCAGTTTTTGGTATTCATTGCCTTCTTGCGGGAAAATACCAGCATAAACCATGGGCTTGATACTCTTGTAGCCCTCTAGAGCCGGTGTGTGAGTATTTTTTAGGATGATGGTGTCACCAACCTTAGCTTTATCCAAATTTTTTACACCAGTGATAATATAGCCTATCTCACCATTATTAAGATGATCCGATTTTATCCACTGCGGTTTGAAAAAACCTACTTCCAAAACCTCAGTCTCTTCTTCGCTAAAAGCAAATTTTATTTTATCACCTTTTTTAACTTGGCCAGCAAAGATACGCACAAAAATAACTACTCCGCGAAACTCATCATAAACCGAATCGAAAATCAAAGCCTGCAATGAATCAGCATTGGTATTTTTTGGACTAGGAACTTTGGCAATTACAGCATCGAGTATGTCACCGATATTTTGTCCAGTCTTGGCAGAAGTCAAAAAAATGTCACTATCTGGACAGCCAAGTAAATTCATAATTTCTTTTTTGGTACCTGGTACATCAGCAGCCGGTAAATCTATTTTGTTGATCACTGGTATGATAGTCAGATTTTGATCCAAAGCTAAATACAGATTGGCTAAAGTCTGAGCCTCGACACCTTGACTAGCATCAACTAATAAAACAGCACCCTCAACAGCTGCTAGAGAACGAGATACTTCGTAGGTAAAATCTACGTGCCCTGGAGTATCGATCAAATTCAGCTCATAACCCTTCCAATCCATACGAGCTGGCTGTAATTTTATAGTAATACCTCTTTCACGCTCTAAATCCATCTGATCGAGCATTTGATTTTTCATCTTGCGCTCTTCGACAGTTTTAGTCACCTCTAACATACGGTCAGCCAAAGTCGACTTACCGTGATCAATATGAGCAATAATACAAAAATTTCTAATTTTTTCCATTTTTTATCAAATGCCAGCTTTGTAGCAATTTATTCTTTACTAGACTCACTTCTTCGAGTTTAAACAATATACTTAATATTAGGTAAATAATCAAGCCACCGAGGCCTGCTAACAAACCTTGCGCAAAAATACCAACAAAGGTATGCGTATCCAAAAATGGGGCAATAAAATGCAAAATTCGATTGGCCACAAAGCCAGCTATCAAAGAATTGAAAGTGACTATCAATAAAACTGAAAATATTTTATTGTTGTCCATCAGCTCTACTCTGGCATACAAGAATAAATACAAAAGTAGCATATTGATAATACTACTAATAGAAAAAGCCATCGCTAAACCCTGAACACCAAAAAGACCAGACAAATAAAAAGCGCCAATAATATTTGTAATAATAGAAATAAAGGCTATGTTAGTTGGTGTCTTGGTGTCACCTAAAGCGTAAAAAGATCTAGCTAAAAGTGGTATCAAGCCTTGGGCAAAAATAGAAATAGCAAACCACCCCAATGTCTGAGCAGTGTCATATGTATTTTCCCAAGTAAAATTACCAGAACCCAAAATAACTCTCACTATCTGCGCTCGTAATACTACAATAAGCACTGATATTGGTACTAATAAAAATAATAAGCGTCTCAGGTTTTGAGACAAATGAGTGGCAAATAAAGTGTGATTTTTTTCTAACACTGCCTGAGAAAAAGTTGGGAACACGGCAATGGCTAGTGATACAGCAAACAAAGATATAGGTAAACTTTGCATGTTGTTGGCTAGGTTGAAAACGGCGATGCTACCACTACTCAAATGCGAGGCCATCATGGTCACTAAAACTAAGTTTAATTGACCAGCTGCTAACCCTAAAGTCCTTGGCACCATCAAGCGTAATATTTTTTTCAAATTATCATCAAAAACTAAACTCAATCTATAACGAAAACCATAACGCCTAGCCTCTGGCAACTGCACCAAAAGATGCATAATAGCTCCCAAGACTACTCCCCAGGCTAAGCCACTCAAACCAAGTTTTGGATAAATAAAAATAATACCAATAATAATACCAATATTATAAAATGAAGCCGCTAACGAAAAACTAAAAAACTTTTTCCAAGAGTTCAAGACTCCTCCCAAAACATTGGAAAAAACAAAAAACAATGTTGCTAACAACATTATTCTAGATAACAAAATAGTCTGTGACATCTGCCAAGCATCAAAACCAGGAGTAATGAGTCGAGTCATTGGCCCGGCAAATATAATAGCCAAAATAACCAAAACACTCACGATAAGTAAAAAAAAGTTTATGACCGAGCTAGCTAGATTCAAGCCGCTGTTTTTATCCTTATGCCAAGTCTTTTGAAACACTGGAATAAAGGCAGAAGTCAAAGCACCCAAAACAAGTGTGTTGAATATCATGTCTGGCAAGCGAAAAGAGGCATAATAAACATCAGAAATAGAGCTGGCTCCAAAATTCACAGCAATCAAGCGCTCCCTAGCTAAACCAAGAATTTTGGCCAATAGAGAAAAAAAGGCGATAATTACCGCCCCGCCTGCTACTGAATTATTTAATTTATGCCAAACCTTTTTTATCATAACTATTCACTAGTCATCACTACACCAAAATACTGATCATGATTCAAATCTTGATTGTAATGCACTTCATTGTTTTGCACCTGGACACTATTTTCATCATTAGCGGCTTCCCAAATAATTTTGGAACTAGCTGGTAAAACTATTTGTGAATCTAGGATAGTTTGTCTCTGTCCACTTTGTGACTGGACCAGTAAGCTATAATGATCAAAATGACGACTACTGGCTAAAAATATTTTTTTCCAGTCATTGGTTAGTTTGTTACCCAAATCCAAATAAAATGGCAATTTGTAAGTAATGGTGACTGTTTTTGTCTCCCCTGGCTTGAGCATCTGCCAATTGGCAAACACTGTCCTATTGAGACTAGAAAAAATCTCTGTTTTAGAATCTTTATCAATAAGTTTACTTTCTTCTTTGAGTAAATCCGGATCGACATCATACTGCTTGTTGTCAGGAAAATAATGCTCCGGCACAGTATCAAAACCACTAGCCGAAATCAACTGACTACCCTCTGGTACAAAAAATCTTAAATAAGAAACATTGGAGCCATCTAAACCAAGAAATGGGTTGTCTATAGAGCCATCGTGTGATCTAGTGACCTTAACTGTGTTGATTATTTCTCCATTTTCACTGACTACTGCTTGGTGCTCAATCAATTGATTGACTTGTAAGTCTGTCTTACCGCCAGCAATATTGGTATTGACTACCCATAGATAATCGCGATCAGTTTCCATCATTTCTCCGCGCCAACCAAGTTCACTGATTTTTTTATCAATACTTTGATCGGTAGAATATATTTGTAAATCTTTGTTTTGCAATATTTCTGCTAACAAAGAAAACATATCCTCTGGCTTGTTATTGGTGCTAAAAATCTTTTCCAATACCTTGGGAGCCAAATCAGAGATAATTGTTTTGGGATTACTTTCATTACGCTTACCCTCTATCTCTTTTTGTAAAACATCAATAACATTATCAGCACTGATCTGCGTGCCGTACTCTGGAAAATCAATCGGACCAGTCACACTCAATAATTTTTGTAAAACCGTAGCATTGATAGCAACTACACCATCGACTGATGATCCGCTGTTTTCAGAAAATAGCTTAGTAATCTTTCTGGCAGAGCTAGGAAAATCTGGCCACCAATTGGCATCCCAAATATTAAAAGTAAAATTCACTATCGCCAAAGCCTGCGGAGAGCGCCATAATTTTTTTTGACCAGCCGTCAAATCATAAGTACCACCTTTTGGTATTTCCATTTGGGCTATTTTACCTTTATTGACATCTAGCAAGGCGTAGCTACCAATGAAACCACCAGCTGCTCTTATTTCATTATTATTTTGAAATAATAATAAATAACGTTGCTCTTTCTCAGCCCCCAATAAACTTTCTAGAGTAACAGTTATATTTTTTAATTTATGTAAATTAACTAAAATTGGCTGTAATTCTGCTTGCGCACTTTTTAGCTGAACTTTCATATCATCTGGCACACCGACAATATTATCCAGCCTTTTATTAGTATCCTCAAGTAGTGGCAAAAGCTCATCCAATTGTTTATTCAAAACAACTATGTAATCAGTCAAATTACTGGACTGCTCTCTTTTTTGATTAATAATTTTGGCTGCCTTGGATAAACTAGTAGTGATCTCCAAAACATTTTCGCCACTTTTGAAAGTATCGCCTATGACTGGTAGTTTATCACCCAAATTCAAAGTCTGAGATTCATATTTATTTAAAATGCTTTTAGCACTTTCAAAATCTGTCAAAGCATTGGCAAAATCAATATCAGCCTCATGATAGCTATTTGAAGAGGCCTTGATAATACCTGATTTAAAAGCCAAAAATCCACTCTGCCCGTAATTAAGTAGTTTATTTTTATCTGCCTGCCATTTACCGACAAAGATGATTCCTTGGACTGGCAACAATATAACCAAGGCTATCATGGTCACTAAAGCAGTTTTTTTGAAAGCTAAACGATAATCATTTGGTAATTCCTCTGTTTGCTCTACGCGATCCTCTTCTTTTGCCAAATCACTGATTATTGGCTCAGCGACTGACAAAACTTGCTCCGGCTGAACAAGAGGCGGCTCCACTATAGCCGCTACAATTGGTGCTGGTGCAATTTCTGGCTGATGATATTCTATTTCTTTTTCCGGCTGAGATATTTCCTGTGTTTCTTCAATAATAGCCTCAGTACTAGTCTTTTTTTGCTTCAACAATTTACCCAAAAAATTAGATTTTTTTTCTATAGCAACTGGATAATCATGTCGTAAATCAACTACGTGTATTGAAGAATAAAAATCACTCACCTTTGGCTCAGTGTGATTTATTGTAGGTTTATTTTCGGAGCGTGATTTCAAACGAGTCAATATCTCACTAGCACTAAGATCCTGTTTGATCAGACGATCCAATTCTTTCAAAGCCTTGACAGAGCAGGCACTTGAGTTGTGGTGCCACTTTCTAATAAAAAACTATCAAGCTCGGCTAAAATATCCTGCTTAATCTTTGATTCGTCTATTTGAGTGTTGTCTAATCGGTCTTTTTCCGATGGCATATTGCTATATTATAACAAAAATGTCTAAAAATACCAAATCGCCACTTATTTATAATAAGGAAAAATAATTATGTTGTTATCGAAGTTGATAATCAAATTTTCTAGCTTATTTATATTGGCCAAAAAACTATCTGAATCCCTAGAAATTATGTAAACAGTATCTCTATCCAATACCCCATTCTTTACTTGCTCTATTTCTTGATTTCTATTTTCCATCATTTTGACTGGCTCGCGGGCAAAATATCCATCATTGATAGTTAAATTATTTTTAGTAGCTTCTAAGACAAAATAAGGAAAATACTTATGGTTAATAACTGGTAAAAAAGATAAATGTTTATACTTTGGTAAAAATTGAGAAATTTGTTCATTGATCGGAGCTTCGTACACTTTATCTTGATATTCTTTATTCCGCTCTATTATTTTGTTGCTCAAATCATAAATTTGAATAAATAAAGCTAAAAATAAAATAATCAAAGCCTTGTGAAATTTTAATTTTCTGACACTTAAAATAGCGCCCAACATTATCAAATAATATACTGGCCAAAAAAGTCTGCCCGATGACCTAAAAATACCAAAAAAATTATCAATAATATAATTGGGCCAGTTTATTTTGAATAAAACATGATCATCCCAAGTAACAATATGACTGACGGCTAACAAAATTAAAATAAAACAAAATAATAGTAGTGGCCAATTATTTTTTAACTGCTTTAATTTATTTTTTTCTTGAACTAATTTTATAAGCCCAAAAACCAAAAGCAAAATCATACCAAGTCCCAAATAAGCAAAGCCCTCCGCCTGATGGAATACAACTGGACGATTAGCTAAAATACCCGACCAATCCATAGGATTGAACAAAGCATTTAGATTCATAGAAAAATCCCCATAGCCAGGAGCAGTAGCCTGTTGAACTACAAATAAACCGAGAATATAGGCTAAAAAAATCAAATAAAAACTAAATAGTAAAATAAAAATACTAAATTTTTTTAGACTTATGACTTTTTTTACTAATAACAAATCAAGTATTTTAAAAATAGTTATAAATACTACTGTGAATAATAAATAGGGATGAATAAGCATTGCTAGGCCAGCTAAGGCAAACCAAGTCTTCCAATGCAATTTATCGTCATAAAACAATACCCACAAAGCAGCTAAGATCAACCAGTGCCCAGCTAAAGCAAAATGCCCACCCATCCTAAAAAGCATAATCGGACTCAATATGAAAAATATACTGCCAATCAAAGATAAAACTTTATTTTTAAAAAATATTTCTAGCAATAAATAAGAAAATATACCCTGCAAAACAAAGCAAATTAAAATCCATAAACCAGTGTATTGCCAGACTGTTGGTAAGTAACTAGCAAATATCTTAAAAAATATAGCCAGTAGCGGGATAGAATCCGTGTAGCTGATAGATATGCCAGCCGGATAAGCATAATTAGATATCATACCCAGAGGCCAGGACCATTCGGCCTGCCTATACATCAACCAAGCAGTATAATACTGGATCTGATCTGGTCCAGCCGTCAGTAGCCAGGCATCGTAGCTAAAATCTAGTAGATAGGGATAAATAATAAAAAAAGCGATAGCGCCAAAAATAGCAGCACAGAATACAGTAATGGTAGATTTTGACTTTAAAGAAATCATTAATTTCATATCAAACTCTCAATATTCTCCAGCCCAAAACAACATACATAACGAGTGGTAACCAAAATATAATACCGAGCATTATTTTATTTTTTATAATTTTTTCTAAACCAAAATAAGCTAAAATAACAAACAAAGGATAAGTATAGTAGATAAAATGTCCCTTTAAGACACCGACGTCCAAATATGGTAAAAGTAAGTTATTGTACAAAAGAGCTGCCCAGCCACCAAACAAAGCAATCAACCAAAAGACTAAATAATTACTAAAATCTATTCTTTTCTTTAAAAATGAAAAAATAAAAACAATAAAACCAATTAACCATACTAGAAAAAAAGACAGGCCAATTCTGTTGGTATTAAGTAAAGATTGCCAATAAGCTGGAGTAGTATAGCGTCCATTAACAATTAAAATTTTATCAGCTTTTGGCAGCTCATCCATCTCAATCTTATTGTTAAATAAATTATAATAATCACCAAAAGAATCACTCAAGAGAATAGAAAAATATGAATACGGTAATTTATACCAATAAGGATAATCAGTAAAAATTCTTTTATTGATAGTGAAAATATATTTCCAAGCATCACTAGTCACTATATTCTGTCTCGGCTTAGCATCATAAATATTAATAGTAAAGTAAGAATTAAAATTATTTTTTTTGTATAATAACCACGGTATGTTTAAAGTAACTGGAATAACAATAATTATCAAAACATATTTCCATAAATATTTTTTTTTAAATATATTGAGGCTATAAAAAAATATAACGGCTAATAAAACTAAATATACGGTCAATTTTATCCACAAACCAATAGCTAATAAAAGTGACCAAATAATTACTTTTTTTAACTTATTTTCAGCTAATAAATCTGATTTTATAAATAAATAAATTAGCCACAAAATATATGTTTGAGTTAAAAGTTCATTATTTATATAAGCGCTGAGTTTGACACCAATAAACAAAACAGAAAATAAACTAACACTTACCGCGCTGACTAAGGCGCTTTGGGAAAAAAGACGACTTAATTTCCAGACTAAAAACAAAAATAAACCATAAATCAAAATATTCAAAGCAGCAGCCCAGTGTAGACCGAAAACACCAAGTAATAAACCTATTTTTTGCCAAGGAAAAAGTAGGACATAATACAAGGGCTCGTGCCAAGCTAAATAAGTCTCAGTAAAGCTTGGCAAACGATGCTCATAGTAGATGGTTTCCATATACTTAATATGACCACCGCCATCGTCTGCCCAATACGTAGTATAGTCAATGGCATTGTGTAGACGCAGATAGGCACCAACAAATAAAAATATTACCAATAAAGCATAAGGGTAATACTTGAAAATTTTTTGTAAAAAATCTTTACTTGGCAGCATAGATTTTCATAATTTGCCTTGTCATATCTTCCCAACTATATTTTTTCACTAATTCCTTGCCACTAGCAATTAGTTTATTTTTTAATTCTGTGTTTTTTGTGATAATTTCTAATTTATTTACTAAATCCTGCTTGTTTTTAGGATCAAAAAATAAGGCAGAGTCTTGCAGTATCTCTGGCAAACAACTACTACGACTAGACACGACCGCTGTACCAAGCTGCATAGATTCTAGCGGTGGCAAACCAAAACCCTCATACAAAGACGGGAAAACAAAAGCAGTAGCCTGACTAAAATAAGCTCCCAACTCAATATCAGGCACAAAGCCTTTGTAGATTATTTTTGATTGTATATCGTGGTGATTCAATTTTATATAATTTTCTAGTTGATTATAAAAATAATTTCTGTTACCGATTAATATTAAATAATAATCTGGATAATACTTCGCAAACTCCCCAAAGCTATCAACTAAAAATTCTAAGTTTTTATGCGGAAAAGCCACACCAACATAAAGAAAAAATTTATCCGGTAACTTCACACTAGCTGATTGACCCATAGCCGAAGCCGAAACTCCTTCGTAGATTACTGATATGGCCTTGGCCCTCTCCTCGCTTAATTTAAAATATTTTACAATATCCTGTTTAGTAAACTCGGAAACAGCGATAATTTTCTCCGCTTTTTGCACGGCATTTTTTATAGTGATGTTGTAACCCAAACGCTTGATCATAAATAATACGCGACCAAGAGTACTGGTCCTGATGCTAGGAAAATGCGACATAATCAAATCATGGATAGTGATAATATATTTACCACGATACAAGACTGGCACATTGAAATGCGGAAAATGAACTAAGTCTGGTTTTAATCTATACAAAACAATTGGTAAAAACATTTGTTCAAGTAAGCTATACCAGCGATATTTAACAATCTTTATTTTAAAATTATTCGGCAAATTCAATTTATAATTTTCGTCATACAATAAAACAATATATTCATTAACTAAATCTAATTTAGCCAAATTTAATAATAATTTTTCATTGTAGCGACCCAAACCTCCACGTTGTGGGCCAAAAATTCTAAAATCTAGGACAATTCTCATTTTTTTACAATCACTTTTTTAAAGATATTTAAAACACCTTGACTTTGTTGTCCCCAATCAAGAGTTTCATTATTTTCGGTAATCAAAGACAAATACAAGTGCTGATCCTCTACTAGAGCTTTCATAGCCTGAAACATGTCAGCGACATTGTAAGGATCAACATAAATCGCTTGATTCTTCAAAATTTCTGGCAATGATGTCTTGTAGCTAGAAATCACTGGTTTTTTGTGAGCCATGGCTTCCAGTGGCGGAAAACCAAAACCCTCGTAAAAAGAAGGCCAAATAAAAGCATAACTGAGCTTATAGATAGCGTCCTTGATAGGATTTTGTTGATAACCCAAATATTGAATATACTTTCTTTTTTTTATTTCCTTCAATAAGCCGCCATACATCCAACCATGACCGCCAACCAATACCAAATTATAATCCGGATGTTCACGGTGCAAGATATCAAAAGCTTTGATGAGACCTAAGACATTCTTTCTAGGCTCTAGTGTACCGACAAATAAAAAATATTTATTAGGTAAATCAAGGTGACTAGTTAATTTTTTTGCTTCATCAGTACTAATTTTTTGGTACTCTACGCCTGGATAGACCACAAAAATTTTATCTTCGGCTATAGAAAAAAAACGAATAATATCGCGCTTGGTATTTTCAGAAACTACAATCAAAGCACTAGCCTGATCAATTAACTTTTTCACTCCTACTAATTTATGCCAAATTTTTCTTTTCAAAGAATAAAAAGAATGACTATGTAAAAAGGATAAATCGTGAACAGTCAAAATATAGGGAATATTTTTTTTGGGTATAAAAAAATTAATATTTGGCAACCAAATCAAGTCTACGTCTTTGTCTGTTATATCCGCTATGGATGGTCCGGCCGAAAGCAAGCTAGCAGTATTAATGATTTTGTTTGGTAGGCGTAAATGATGATAGCCAACATTTTTTTGAGACCAAATTGGTGCTGTTGAATTTTTCAGACCAGTATTCAATAAAAGCCAAGAAAAATCTTGTCCCTTGGCAATCATATTGTTTAGAGAATTATAAAGATTTACCAGTATTAAATAATTTTAATCTAATACTAGTGATCGAATGTCGACAGCTATCTTCATAATTTACTGATATATTCCTGCCAATGATTCACAAAAATTTCTTCATCAAACTTCATGGCTTGAGCGCGCACCAAAGCAGGATCAAAAACTTTGTCATCAAAACGTAAAATACAATGAGCTAAAGACTCCCAAGTTTGTTCATCGAAAAATACACCGGACACACCCTCTTGTACAGTCTCTAGGGCACCACCAGCGCGCAGTGCTATCACGGGACGCCCAGAAGCCATAGCCTCCAAAGCTGTAATACCAAAATCTTCAATCTGCGGATAGATAAATGCTTTGCAGTGCGACAAATAATAATTTCTTTTTTCGTCAGATAATTC
>CAYVXP010000012.1:9485-13077 GCA_964455165.1 uncultured Gammaproteobacteria bacterium | reverse complement strand
CATGAAATATAAAAAAAGCCCTATTAATATAATGGATTAAAGCAAAATAGTCAATCAGCTATTATAAAAACTAAATATAAACAAAAAAACAAGCTAATTGCTTGTTTTTCTAATAAAAATAAAATTTTAAGCGTCTTTTTTCTTATCTAGACGATCAAGTTTTAATATTTTGACACCAAAATAAACTACTAAAGCAATAATAATAAAATCTATCACCGTATTCATGAAAGCGCCAAGCATCACTTTATTGGCACCAACCTGCCAAGCTATCTGATCAAAATTAGTACCACCCAAAAGCGCACCAAGCAAAGGATTGATAATATCATTGACCAGACCAGACACTACTTTAGAAATAGCGCCACCCAGAATGAAACCAACGGCTAAGCCCACTACTCCCTGCTCTCTAATAAAATTTAAAAATCCTTTCATATATTTTTATTTAACAGAATTAATCTTGTCTTAATAATTTTTCTAAAACTTCCATGGCTTCGACACTAGTTTTTATTTTAAATAAAGCTTGGATAATATCCTCGCGACTAAAACCCCTAACATCACGTAATTGGCTACTCAATAGTATCAAACGACCAACCTCTGGTCCAGGGGTATAGCCCATATCCAAAAAATCTTTACCCGTCATGAGTTCTGAAGCAGCCTTTTTATCTACACCAATCTCCTGAGCTTTAGCTATCAACCATTGGATCACTTCTTGTATTTTGCCTTGGTCAGCTTTTAGAGTAGCTAATTTATCAGCCTCAGAAAGCAAGGCTAATTCTCGAATACTGGCTGGCGACAAATCTTTGGCTAAACGACGAAAAACACTATCTTTGATTTCATGATTTTCCAACATCTCTTTATACAAATACATTGGTCTCATGTGATGTTGAACCAAAGGTAAAGTACGAGCTGCAGTATCTCTGTCCACTCTGATATTTTCTAAAAAATTTTTGGTCAGGCCAACGCCAGCTATCTCATGACCATGAGAAATTATCTTACCATCTTTTTCTTCGGTAGTGACCGTCTTACCCAAATCGTGACATAAAGCTGCCAACATCAAGGGCCACATTTCTTGCTCTAATAATTTTTCTCGTCTAGCTACAGCAGACATTTCATCAACGGCTATTTTTGTATGTTCCCAGACATTACCCTCTGGATGCTTTATTGGATCTTGTACTGTCTCTGCCAAAGTGACAAACTCTGGATGTAATTTTTTAAAAACTCCCAAATCCATACCCGCTTGTAAGCCAAGAGATGGGCGCTCGGATTTTAATAGTAGCTTGCGCCACTCCTCATAGACCCTTTCCTTGGAAAGATGTTGTAAGCTATCGGCCATACTCATCATGAGACGACGACTATTTTCATCTATCACTAGCTCGAAGCGACCAACGAACTGCATAGCTCTCAAAACTCGCAAAGGATCGTCGGCAAAAGTATCTTCATCGACCACGCGCAAAGTTCTACTTTTCAAATCATCGACACCATGAAAAGGGTCAATAATTTTACCAGTCAAGGGATCAGCTAAAATAGCATTGATAGTAAAATCTCGACGCCGCGCCGCCTCTGAAATAGCCATGTAGGGATCAGTGGACACTGAGAAATCACCATGCCGAGATCCAGTTTTTGAATCGCGGCGCGGTAAAGAAACATCTATGTCAATACTGCGATTGATAAAAACTTTGAGCACACCAAATGATTTTCCGACTGTTGCTACTTTACCAAAAGGTCGCAAAAGATCTTCTAGCTTCTCGACCTCTAGACCAAAGACTTCTAAATCAAAATCTTTTACTTCTTTGGCTAATAATAAATCACGCACTCCTCCGCCTACTAATAAAGCTTTGCCACCAGCCTCTTGGACAGCATGACAAATACGACTGACCGCTTCATAGCTTTCAGCTTGTTTTTCTAGACCTTTTTCTTGCCAGTCACGAATATATTCGTCAGGCAATGACAAAGTATCGGCAATTTTATTATCCTCAAGTTCCGGAGTATTTTTTATTGGAGCCTCTGGGTTTTTCATAGCAATAAAAATCAGCTCATTGTCAAAAAAACAAATCACTGATTTTCAAATAACAAAATAATTACTTTCTTTTTCTACCTTCGACTTGTTTGATGGCCATCGTAGTCTTGATGACTGTGTCAGGATTCAAAGAAATAGAGTCAATGCCTTCTCTGACTAAAAATTGAGCAAAATCTGGAAAGTCAGATGGTGCTTGGCCACAAATACCGATTTTTCTTTTATTCTTTTTGGCTATTTTGATCACTTGGCTAATCAAAGATTTCACTGCTTGATTACGTTCATCATAGACATGCGCCACAATCTGCGAATCACGGTCAACTCCCAAAGTAAGCTGTGTCAAATCATTTGATCCAATAGAGAAGCCATCAAATATTTTACAAAACTCATCAGCTAAAATGACATTGGACGGTATTTCACACATGACATAGACCTCAAGACCACCAACTCCTCGCTTCAAACCGTGCTTGGCCATGATAGCTAGGACTTTTTTACCTTCCTCTATGGTACGGCAAAAGGGCACCATGATTTTCAGATTCCTCAAACCCATATCTTCGCGCACTTTGACTAGGGCTTTGCACTCTAGCTCAAAAGCCGCAATATAGTTTGGATCATAATATCTAGAAGCACCACGCCAGCCAATCATCGGATTAGATTCTGTTGGCTCAAACTCGGCGCCGCCAATCAGATTGGCATACTCATTTGATTTAAAATCAGATAAACGAACAATGACATCTTTAGGATAAAAACTAGCGGCAATTCTAGCTACACCCTCTGCTAATCTATCAACAAAAAATTGAGTTTTGTTTGGATAAGCGGCCGTTATTTTTTCAATCTCGTGTTTAGCTTTTTTATTTTTCAATTTATGAAAATTTAATAAAGCCATTGGATGAATTCTGATATAAGAAGTGATGATGAATTCTTCACGAGCTAAACCGACACCATCGTTTGGTATAAAACTCTGAGCCATGGCCATTTCGGGATTGCCGATATTCATCATTATCTTGGTACGAGTCTTTTTTATTTTTTTCAAATCAGTTTCTTTGATTTGGAATTTCAACAAGCCAGCATAAATATTTCCCCGCTCACCTTCGGCACAAGATACTGTGACTACTTCTTTATTTTTTACTTTTTCGGTAGCGTCTACTGTACCGACTACACAAGGGATACCCAGCTCACGACTGATGATAGCGGCATGACAAGTCCTACCACCAGCATTGGTGACTATAGCGGCTGCTTTTTTCATGATTGGTTCCCAATCAGGATCGGTCATTTCCGTGATCAAGACTTCACCTTGTTTAAAATTACCAATATCAGCCACATCCTTTATCACATGAGCTGGTCCTTGGCCAATCTTGTTGCCTACTGAAGCACCTTCGGCTAGCAACTTACCACTACCCTGTAAAATATATTCTTTGAGCTTAGTAGGATCATCTTGTGAGCGCACAGTTTCTGGTCTGGCCTGGACAATAAATAATTTATCAGTCAGACCATCTTTGGCCCACTCCATATCCATACCTTTTTTGTAGTGCTTTTCGATCACTACCGCCCACTTGGCTAGCTGGATGACCTCTTTGTCAG
>CAYVXP010000012.1:0-9475 GCA_964455165.1 uncultured Gammaproteobacteria bacterium | reverse complement strand
AACAAACTTGTGCCTATCTTGAGCAGGTACTCGCATATCAACAGTAGCGTGAGTACTACCAGCAAAATTATAAATTAACTTTTGTTCTTTTGAGCCAATGCGACGACTGATGATAGGATTCAAACCTTTGAGTAAGGTTGGTTTAAAAACATAATACTCATCGGGATTGACTTTACCTTTTACAATATATTCTCCCAAGCCATAAGTGGCGTTGATTAAAACTGCGTCTTTGAATCCAGACTCCGTATCAATAGAGAACATGACACCAGAACTAGCTTTATCTGAGCGTACCATTTTTTGAACAGTGATAGATAGCTTGATAGAAAAATGATCAAAACCTTTGTCCGTACGATAAGAAATAGCCCGATCTGTAAAAAGTGAAGCTACACATTTGCGACAAGCGTCAAGCAAAGCTTTTTCACCTTTGATATTTAGATAAGACTCTTGCTGGCCAGCAAAAGAAGCATCTGGTAAATCCTCGGCAGTAGCCGAGCTACGAATAGCCACATCAACATTAGCGACATTGAACTGCTGTGATAATTGATGATAATAATTTATTATTTCTTTTTTCAAATCATCAGGAAACTCCGCTTGCAATATAGTCTTACGAATTTGGGCACCACGTTGTGATAAATTTTTCATATCACTAGTGTCCAAATCTTTCAAGATTTTTTTGATTTTATCTTTTACTCCACTATTGTCCAAAAAATAATCATAAGCCGAAGCTGTGACGGCATAGCCATTTGGTACTTTGACTCCCATTGGTGTGAGCTTGCGATACATTTCACCCAAGGAGGCATTCTTACCGCCGACAATTGGAATATCTTTGATGCCAATTTCTTTAAACCACAAAACGTATTTTTTTGTTATATTTTTTTAATCTTAAAAATAACGGCCTAATTTATATTAGCCAAACTTTTGGCTAAATTTTTATTAAATATGTAATTTATCAGCAAAGTGTCCGATCAAAGGCAGGCGCCAATATTTACCATGCAAACTCTGACTAATACCGCGGACAGCAAAAAATACGGCCAGAATAAAGACTGGAAATAACATAAAGAAAAAAGCCGCTGAAACTAGCTCTATTAAAAACAATAATAAACCTTGCTTGGCATGAAAATGGGCAAAGGGTGAATGTTTTTTAAAAAGCAATGGCCAAAAGCATAAAATACCGACATAACTCATAGCGGCACTGACTTTGTGTTCCTCGACATCTTGTTTATTGATTTGAATTTTTTCCATAATTTTTATTTTTTAATTTTTTAAATAATAAATTAACCATTTTCCAAGCTAATAACAAAAATATTGGAAATATAGCTAATTCAATAATTATAATTACAAAAAATAAAATGCCAAAATCATCACCTGAGATAACCGACACTTTATCCCACAAAAGAATAAACAATGTAGCTAATAAAATTGTTAAAATTGCTTTTATAAAATTTAATAAACTAAATAAACCGCTACTAATAATTTTTTGTTGAGAGTCTTTAATATTTAATAAAAAAGAAAATAGAACATACAAAATAATATAAAAAAGGGATAATATTAAATATTCATAAAAGATATTAGCTGCTTGAAAAAAAATTGAGTTACTTTCTAACAAAATGCTTGGTGTTCTATAGAAAATGAGCTCTAAAATTGTGGCCAAAATTATACCGAGACCAACTCTTAGTTCATTTTTACTCAAAATTGAAATATTGTTCATAATTTATTTCTTGCTAACTTTAAAAAATACTACATTTACTATCGAGACCATGATCAAGGCCCAAATTGGCTCGACCAAAATATTGAGCCAAGCCCAAGCCTCTGGCACCATAGCTACTTTCATGATAGCAACGCATACACTAGCTACTAGGACACTAGCAAAAGCCACAGCTACTATTTTTTCTCTATGTAGATACCAGCGATAATAGGCTAAATAAAGCCACAACAATAAAATCAACAAACGATAGAGCCAAGTAACTATGCTAATGGTCAAAACTGTCCAGTAATTGTTCAAGCCAATAAGCCACAAAGCATATTCACCGCCTACTATCAGCGCAACTATTAAAAGTGAAGTAAAAACCCAACTAAAGTTTTTGACACTTCTTGGTTTGAGCTTCAATATTTCTTTTTTTAGCTCATGTTCTATTTCTGGCGTACCAAAATCAGCCACCCAAAGCTCTTCGTGTATAGAAATATTTTCGCCATCAATATCCACTTGCTCGATTTTTGCTTGGATCATAAGATTTTTTATAAGTATATTATAACAGAAATTAAGCTAAAACAAAAACCCTCACTGGATCAGAGTAAGGGTTTTAAAATTATAGTACTAAATAATTATTGACCTATTTTTGAGAGATCACTATCAGTGATACCTAATGATCGGAATCTCATAATCTGATAAGCTGCCTCACCATCTCTCATATAGTAGCGCTTACCATCGCTTGGATCTATGTACCAAGCTTCACCGCGTGATTGTACTTGCAATACAATCTTACCTTTGAGCTTATTGGCCAATGAATTATCTCTATTCAAAACACCGGTTCCTGATGGATTGGTACCAGCCAAAACCTCAGCTCTATCATTCACACCATCACCATCGGTGTCAGATTTATTAACATCAGTACCCAAGCCCTGTTCTAATTTATCACCTAAACCATCACTATCCGTATCAGTGTCACTGAAGCGATCTTCAAAGCCAACTGGTATTTTGGCTAGATCAGCGTTTGTAATACCAAGACCTGCTTCACGCATCAAAGTATAAGCAGTAACACCGTCTTTCAAATAAAATCTTTTATCATCTTTGGGGTTGACATACCAAGCCTCGCCATGACTTTCTACTTGTAACAATATTCTACCACGCACTCGCTCTATCAATTTAGCGCTGACTGGTAAATTTGGCCGAACTCTATCATCACTACTATCATCATCTTCAATACATTTACCCAGTTTATCACCATGAGCAGTGTGCGCAGTAACAGCATCAACAGCTACTTCCAAGGTATTAGTCTTACCATTACCTACCACATGACACACTTTAATTTTGGCTATAGGATCTGGTAGATCATTTGGCAGATCATCGTCACCACCATCGTGTCCATCTGAGTATTCAGTCTTAAATTGTGTGACATTATCATCGGTGCTATATTGCAGTCCAGAAGTGCTTTGATAGTATTTACGTACTTGTACGTAATATTTTGTATTAGCCTTTAAACCAACTAAATTTACCTGGGAAGCGAACACATTGCCAGTCACATTTGGATCGTTAGACACTCCATCAGTACGCCAAGATAAATTAACTAAATCCCCCGCATTTTGGGAATAACGATATTGCCCATTGCTGCCCATATTTGATTTCCAGTAAACTGTGGCTGAAGTTTCTTTAATATTATTCACCTTGAACTCAATAATATTTAAATCAGAGCTAGTGCTACTAGATCTCAAAACTGTCACCCAAGTAGTGGCGCTGTTATTAGAAACGTTTAATTCACTATCTGTATCCTGGGCGTTATAAACAAAACTAATATTACCATTGCCCATTTTGGTAAATTTACCTTTATAGATATAGTAAAATTCTTCACCTGGAACAATCGGATCACTGGCAGATACTTGCGGTAAAATACTTTCACCAATGGTAAAATTGCCAAAACCCTTATAAATATTATTAATCACTGCTTGATTTATAATATTAGTAGTACCAGTATTACGAGCCTGAATTTTAATTTCAGCCACTTCATTTAACACTGGTTGTTCTGGAGTTACTTGAATATAATCTACGCCAATATCTGGTCCGCCAGCTACTTCACCTACTGTATCAATTATTCCTTGATAAGTAGCGGCACACCAATTAATGTCGTTAGTATCAAAAGATTTGGTAAACTGATTATAACAAACTTCCCCATAATCATTGTGATACCAAGTAGACATCAAACTAACATCAGATAAGTTTATTTTTCCATCACTATTCAAATCGGCAATAGCATTGTAGCTTTGAGTACGCATGGCATCCATCAATAAACCAAGTAAAGAGCTACACCAACTATCGCCAGATGAAAAATTTGTACTTTGATTAGTAGTGCTAGCCACTGGTAATTTTACCTGGTACTTGGCATAGCAATTTTGATGCGAGTCTACTTGTGACCAAGTAGCCGCTTGACTAATATCAGATAAATTAATACTTTGATCGCTATTAAGATCAAAGATGTTAGAATAACGACCAGCATATTGTCGAGCTAACGCAGAGCTAGTCGATAAAAGCAAAGTCATTACTATAACCATAAAAAATAGTTTTTTCATAGCTAATTTTTTAAATAATTAATACCCCAATATTATAACAGATGTACTCAATATAAAAAACCCCAATATATTTAAGGGGCTTTTTATTTTTCAATTAATTAGATCCCTCGACGCGGCTCTCTTCGAGTCCGAGCCTGAGGACTCGTCCCTCAGAGTCGAGGACGGGATAATGCCGTGGCATTACATCATGCCCATACCACCGCCCATGCCTCCCATTCCAGACATACCACCGCCATGATTGTGGTCATCCTTACTAGGTATATCAGTCACCACTGCCTCGGTAGTCAAAAACATACCAGCAGCCGAGGCAGCATTTTGTAAAGCACTGCGACTGACCTTGGTTGGGTCCACAATACCAGCTTGGACTAGGTCTTCAAACTTATCTTCTTTGGCATTGTAGCCATGATTATCTTTAAGCTTCAATATTTCAGCTACCACGACTTTGCCATCGGTACCAGCATTATTAGCAATCTGTTCAGCTGGTGACATCAAGGCTTTTTTCAAAATATCAGCACCTAATTTTTCTTCACCAACTAATTTTAATTCATCGATAGCGTGCATGGAGCGTAGATAAGCAACACCACCACCGACTACAAAACCTTCTTCCACAGCAGCTTTGGTGGCAGCTAGCGCATCCTCGATGCGATCTTTCTTTTCTTTCATCTCAGTCTCAGTAGCAGCACCAACTTTGATGACAGCCACACCGCCAGTCAATTTGGCCAAGCGTTCTTGTAGTTTTTCTTTTTCAAAATCAGAGTCAGCATTCTTTAGCTCATTTTCAATTTGCTTTACTCTCTTT
This sequence comes from uncultured Gammaproteobacteria bacterium, assembly GCA_964455165.1. GTDB lineage: Bacteria > Patescibacteriota > Patescibacteriia > UBA1558 > GWA2-36-10 > CALMZN01. The sequence continues at coordinate 4,395 of CAYVXP010000012.1, read as the reverse complement.
TGAACATCGGCTTCTTCACCACGTCCATCGACGATAGTGGTATTGTCTTTGGTGGCTACTACTTTGTGGGCAGAGCCTAGCATATCAATAGTAGCAGCGCTGAGTTTCAGACCAAGTTCTTCGGAAATAACTCGAGCACCAGTCATAGCGGCAATGTCAGCCAACATTTCTTTGCGTCTATCACCAAAACCTGGGGCTTTAACAGCTAGAGTGTTGAACACTCCTCTGATTTTATTGACTACTAGGGTAGCTAGAGCTTCGCCTTCTATCTCATCAGCAATGATGACTAAATCTTTTTTACCAGATTGAGCCATGGTTTCAAGTAATGGCAATAAATCTTGGATAGCAGAGACTTTTTGATCAGTGATCAAAATCATCGGGTCATTGTAAACAGCTTCCATCTTATCAGCGTTGGTCACCATATAGTGAGAGACATAGCCTTTATCAAACTGCATGCCTTCCACAATTTCTTTTTCGACACCAAAGCTTTGAGACTCTTCGACGGTGATGACACCATTTTTACCAACGGCTTCCATAGCAGAAGCAATAATCTTACCAATCTCTTTGTCGTTGGCAGAGATAGAAGCAATTTGCTCAATCTCCGACTGACTATCGACATTTTTTGAAATCTTTTGCAGATGTTTGACTACAGCTTCAGTGGCCATATCAATACCGCGCTTCAAAGCCAAAGGATTTGATCCAGCTGTGACGTTTTTCAAACCCTCGGAGATGATGCTCTGAGCCAAAACAGTAGCGGTCGTAGTACCATCACCAGCGACATCAGCGGTTTTGGAAGCTACTTCTTTGACAATCTCCGCACCGAGATTTTCAAACTTATCTTCTAGCTCAATATCTTTGGCGACAGTCACACCGTCTTTGGTGATGATAGGTGCACCATAGCTTTTATCCAAAACTACATTGCGTCCTTTTGGTCCCAAAGTCACTTTGACAGCACTAGCCAAAATATCGACGCCTTTTTTCATTTTGGCGCGAGCTTCTTCATTAAATATAATTTGTTTTGCCATAATATTTTAAATTTTAAAATTAATTATTCAATGACAGCTAATAAATCGTCATGATTCAAAATTTTGTGTTCCAAGCCATCAACTTTTATTTCTGAACCACCGTATTCAGAAAAAACAACTTTCTGACCAACACTTAAATTTAATTTAGTAATTTTTTCACCAGTGCCAATAGCAATAATTTCACCTTCTTGGCGAGATTCTTTGCCGACTGTGCCTGGCAAAATAATACCAGCCTTGGTAGTCTCTTCTTTGGGTAATGGTTTGACAATCACCCGGTCACCTAATGGTCTTAACTTCATATCTTTTACTGATTAATTATTAAACAAATTAGCACTCCCTATTTTAGAGTGCTAATGAAAAAAAGTCAAGAGAAATAAACCTTATTTTTACTCAAATTTTTGAGCATCCTGTCGATACTGGCAATAGGGACAGTCCGGTGTAGCTTTTGGTAATTTTGTTGATGACAAACATTTTTGAGCAGCTAATAAAGTTTTTTCAATCCAAATATCTTTACCAGTGTAGGGTATGATTTTAATATCAAACTCTAGCTTGGCATCAAAGGCTTTTCGATCTGTCCGACCATTGCAATACACAAAATAGCCAGTATCAGAAACCGGAAAACCATTTTGTCGCAAAAGCCACTGATAAACTTCCATTTGTCTTTTGTAGGCAATCTGCCACTCCGCATCAATATTGACCTCTGTGCTTTTACTAGTAGCCTTGTAATCTACGACATGGATAATACCCCTGTCATCAACCCACAGATCATCGACGGCACCAGTGACCAGAAAATTACTAGGCTCATGAAAATATTGCACACCGACAAAATTTTCTCGCCAAGTATTAATATCAGGATGCTGTAGTGGTTTTAATTTAAGACCATAATTTTTTAATAATGGATGTATGGTCCCCGCTGCTCGATGAATATCAAATTCTTTTTTAAGTAAGGCATCGACGGCTGAGTTGAGATTAAATGGAAAGCCTGGTGGCTGACTAACACCCAATTTTCTATCCAAATAAAAACAACGCTCACAATTCAAAAACAAATCAATTTTGGAGCGACTGAGCTTAAAAGGCTGAGTAGAATCATTTTTATATAAATTAGTTTTACGTATAGCCATTAGATTATTCTTTATTATTATAAATTATCGCTACCACTACTCCGACCATGAGCCAGCCGGTCCAAGATGTCCAAAGATAATGATCAAATAGACCCAATAATAATAAGAGTAAAACAAAACTGCTTGACCAAATTTGATTTTTATTCACTGACCATAAATTTTTCTTTACATAAAAATAAAGCAAAGCCAAAAGCATGAATACTCCCGCTAGTCCAAGTTCTGCCAAAGCTATCAAAAACCAATTATGAATAGGCTGCACTTTATCAACGGATATTGTATTATCTTTTTGATAGGCCCAATAAGTATTAAGACCCAGACCCTGACCAAAAATAATTTCTTTTGGTTTTGTCCAATCTAGCTGACTATAAGTAGCCTTGCGATCTTCGATTGATTTTGTTTCTAGACGATTATTGAAATCAAGACGACTAGTCCATAAATTCGGATAATACATACTGAAGGCCCAAAAAGACAGGAGCAGTAAAATAAAATATTTTATAGCTATATAAAAAGTAAGTTTATCTTTTTTTATTAGACTAAAAATGAAAACAAACAATAAGGTAGCCGCCAAAGCTAACAATGCGCCACGTGAAAAAGTGGCCAGTAACCCAAAACTCATCAGCACCAAACTAAATAAAATAAAACATACTGGGGTAGCATATTTTTTTATTTTTTTAATCTGCCAATCTACTTTCTCACTTTGTACATAAATATCGTGCCATAAATACAGGGCTACCAAAATAGCTAAAACCAAAAAACCGCCCAACATATTAGGATGAGGCAATGAACCATAAGCTCGCAAGATACGCATGTCCCCAATTTCCAAAACCGAGACACCGCGATTTTGAGCCAATTGTTCAGCTATACCAAACCATTTGTTGGCACTGATATTTTGAGTAAGGCTCTGATAAATTGCCAAGATACTTTGGACCAAGCCACTAAATAATATTGCCCATAAAATATTTTTTTTGGCTACATGTTGGGCTAAGAAAATAAATAAAATTGTCCCAAAAATAAATAATAAATAATAAAGTCCCAAAATTGGCAATGGCTGGCAAATACAAAAAATCAGAGCATAAAATACCAGAGCATACCACCACTTGTGCTTAGACAAGTGCCACTGATCACTACGAGATATACCAAAGGCCAAAGCTGCCACCAATAAAACGAGCATACTACTATACAAACCCAAGCGTCCATACTCCCAAAGCTGACCATCGAGCATCAATTCTTTGTAAATAAAACGACTTTGCCAAGGTATGAGAAAAACAAAAAATGCCAAAAGATAACTAAAAATTTTTCTACTCATATTCTTCTAATAATTTTTTGACTAAATCTTTCCACTCATGAAAATATTGGTCACGCCTATCATTGGAGTGAAATTTTAACATATGTTCATTGATGATCACCCGAGTATCAATATTGACCATGGCTTGTAAATTGCGGCCAATAATTTTCACTTGAAAAAGACGAGCTTTGTTGTAGAGCCAATGAGCGATGACTGGTGGCTGGACTAAAAAATTAATTATTTTACTAAAAAATATAGACGAAAAAGTTGGCCCTACTTTATTGATAAATTCACTAGGATAAACATTAGGCAAATAATCGGTCTGCCAATTATTAATGGTTAACAATTTTTCATATATTTTCTCTGGATCATAGATAGGTAAAAATTGTGACAGCCAATAAACAAAATGCACATCATGCTGACCAAGCATGACAGTCTTCATGTCCAAATAATTTTCATCAATAAAAAAACTAAGACAAAACTTATCACGCCTATCCTCTTCTTTGGGACGTAAGTCAAGAATTTTTAAAATCAACAAGCAGAAAAAACGAGCCAACCAAATCTGGTTTTTTTTACTAACAACAAACAAATCAATATCGCTAGATTCACGAGAGTTACTGTAGGACAAGTTATTACACACGGCTACCATCTTCACAAAAGGTAAATGGCTAAATATTTTTACAATCCGCACAGTCTTTTGAAATTTTCTTTCCGCCCAGTTATTATTTTGTTTTCTCAACAAATAAATATTATCGCGATTTTTCAAAGAGAAAAAACCTTCCTGCAAAGTCAAACGACCCTTAAGCCAAGAGCTAGTATCCAAAATTTCTCTAACTTGTTGCAAGGTGTATTTTTCTCGCGGACGATAGAGCCACTTCCAGACTTCCAGAGTAGTCAGCGGAAAATTAAAAACATCAAAATAAGCTATAGTTTTGATAATAGATTTTTCCAAGTCAGAAGGCAT
>CAYVXP010000011.1:0-13222 GCA_964455165.1 uncultured Gammaproteobacteria bacterium | reverse complement strand
GAAGAATGTATGAATTTTTGTATAAGTTAATCAATTCCACTATTCCACGTTTTCGTGATTTCTACGGTTTAGATGATAAAAAAGGTTTTGATGGTAATGGAAACTATATCATGGGTTTCAAAGAACACATTGTATTCCCAGAAATTGGTATGGAAGATATTGATAAAATACATGGCTTAGAAGTCGCTATAGTAACGAACGCCAAGAATGATGAGCAAGCTGCTGTCTTATTGACTGCACTTGGATTTCCTTTTAAGAAAAATAAGAAATAATTAATATGGCAACAGAAGCACAAAGAGCTAAATCAAGAAAAACACCAAAATTTTCCAGTAGAATTGTTCGCCGTTGTTGGCGTTGTGGTCGTAATCGATCTTATATTGGGGAATTTAAAATGTGCCGTATCTGCGTCAGAGAGCTAGCCGAAAAAGGTGAGCTACCGGGCGTGACTAAATCAAGTTGGTAATTATTATTTATATAAGTATAACAAATTAGAAACCAGATAACATATGACAGATCCTATCGCAGACATGTTAACTAGAATTCGCAATGCTGTCTTGGTGAATAAGCCAGAGGTGCTTATTCCTGCTTCCAAGATAAAATTTAGTATTGCCAAGATTTTAGAGCGAGAAAACTACATTGGTCGTGTAGCCGAGCTTAAAGTTGGAAATTTTAACTACATTAAGATTGAGTTAAAATATTCTGATCAAGGTCCAGCTATTCGCCATATTAGAAAGATCTCCAAACCCGGACAAAGAATTTATGTTTCTGGTAGTGAGATTCCAAAGATTTTGAATAATTTTGGTACGGCTATCATCTCTACCTCCAAAGGTTTGTTGACTAGCCAAGAAGCTAAGCAAGGCAATGTTGGTGGTGAATTAATGTTTGAAATTTGGTAAAAAATATATGTCAAGAATTGGAAAAAAAATTATTACAATACCAGCCAATGTGCAGATTACTATTGAAGCTACACCAGAAGTCGGCCAAATGGTAAAAGTAAAAGGCCCTAAAGGTAATCTGGAAGTCCAGCTACCAAAAGGTATTGCAGCTGAGCTAACAGGTCAAGAATTAGTTTTTGTCCTCAAAGCTGATGAAACCAAAGAAAATAAAGCTCTTTGGGGTTTGAGTCGAGCTTTGGTCAACAATGCCGTTATTGGTGTAGTTGAAGGCTTTACTAAGACCTTGGAAATCAACGGTGTTGGTTTCAAAGTAGCCATGCAAGGTAAGAAATTAATATTAAATGTTGGTTTTTCACACCAAGTAGAATATCAAGCAGTAGAAGGTGTGACTATCGAAACCGAAAAAAATATTATCAAAGTATCAGGCATCAATCGTCAACAAGTAGGACAGACTGCTGCTGAAATTAGAGATATCAAAAAACCAGAGCCATACAAAGGCAAAGGTATTAAGTATACTGATGAAGTTATCCGTCGCAAGGCTGGTAAAGTCGTCAAGTCATAAGCAAAATAATTAAGGCTATGAAAGATCACAACAAAGTAAAACAAGCAAAATATTTGCGCCGTCAAATTAGAACCAGAGCCAAAATGTCTGGTACGGCCAAAAAACCACGTTTGACAGTGTTCAGAAGTTTGAGTCATATCTATGCTCAGGCTATTGATGATGTCAAAGGTGTTACTATTGCTGCTGCCGCTGATACAGAATTGACAGTCAAAGGTAAAAAAGTTGAAAAAGCCTTAGCTTTAGGGGAAGTATTAGGTAAAAAATTAGCCGATAAAAAAATTAGTGAAATAATTTTTGATCGTGGTGCCTACAAGTATCATGGTCGCGTCAAATCATTAGCTGATGGTTTGAGAAAGGCAGGAATTAAATTTTAATTATGAATACTCAAGATATTAAAAAAGACAATGCTGTGGTAGGTGGAGCTGCGGGTCAAGCCAAAGGTCCAGCTAGATTTACTCATAGTCGTCCAAAGCCGGGAGCTCGTCCAATGCGTCGTGGTTCTGATAGACCAGCTGATGATATCGAGCAGAAGATTGTTGATTTAGCCAGAGTTACTCGTGTTATGGCTGGTGGTAAAAGAATGAAATTCCGAGCTTGTATGATTATTGGTGATCGTAAAGGTAGGGTTGGTATGGGATTAGCCAAAGGCATTGATGTCTCTGCTGCTATTGCCAAAGCCGTAACTCAAGCTAGAAAACACATGGTCACTGTCAATATCGTCGATGGTACTATTCCACATGCCGTGACAATCAAAGAGAAATCAGCTAGAATTATGATCAAACCAGCCAAAAAAGGTAGTGGTATCAAAGCTGGTGGAGTAGTTCGTATTATTTTGGACTTAGCTGGTATCAAAGATGCTACAGCTAAGATTTTGGGGGCTGGCAACAAGATTAATAATTCTCGTGCTACTTTGATTGCCTTGTCTTCCTTTGTGCCAAAATCCAGAGTGATTAAAGCAAAAAATAACGAAGAAAAAAAAGCCGCTGTGCATATTCCTAATACAGTTCAGCCAGTAGCTAATAAAGAAAAATAATTATGTTGACTTTAAGCAATTTACAAAAATCAAAGGGCTCTACTCACAGACGTAAGAAATTAGGTCGTGGTACTGGTTCTGGACGTGGTAATTATTCTACCCGTGGTATGAAAGGCCAAAGATCTAGATCAGGCGGTAGAGTTGGTACTGCTGTGCGTAGTATGCGTAGTTATTTGTTGCGTATCCCAAAGAATAGAGGATTTCGTTCTATTCATCCAAAATATGCCACAGTTAATATCGGTGTTTTGAATGAAATATTTAAAGATGGTGAAAAAGTCAATGCTCGCATATTAGTGAAAAAAGGTTTGATTGACACCATTGCCAACGGTTTGAAAGTTTTGGCTACCGGTACTCTTGAGAAGAAATTAATTATCGAAGCCAATGCTTATTCTGAGACTGCCAAAAATAAGATTGAAGAACTTGGTGGTAAGGCTATCGTAGTTAGATTCAAAAAAGAAGAGCCAGCAAAAAAGCAATAATAAAATTTTATGTTAGACAAGTTAAAACAAATTTGGAAAGCTAAAGATGTCCGTAAGAGTATTCTGTATGTTTTTGCCTTGTTGATAGTATACCGCATAGCTGCTCATATTCCAGTACCCGGTGTCGACGTAGCAGAACTAAAAAGCTACCTCGAAGGTAACCAAGTACTTGGTCTTTTGAGCATGTTCTCCGGCGGTGCCCTACAAAATTTTTCAGTTATCATGTTAGGCGTTGGTCCTTATATCACCGCTTCTATTATTATTCAGCTTTTGGCCATGATAGTGCCAAAGATTGAAGCCTTGTCCAAAGAAGGCGAGTATGGCCAACAAAAATTAAATCAGTATACTCGTTTATTGACTGTACCATTGGCCCTCATACAGGCTTATAGCTATATTCGTCTTTTGTCTAGTCAGACCCAAGGACGTCTTTTGGGTAATATGACCAGTATGGAGTTGGTGACTACTTTGATATTGATCACTGCTGGTACTTTATTTTTGATGTGGTTAGGCGAATTGATTACGGAGAAGCATGTTGGTAATGGTGTCTCTTTGATTATTTTTGCCGGTATTGTCAGTGGTTTACCGACGACTGTACGCAATACTTTGATTGCCTTTGATAGCTCACAAGTATTAAATTTAGTACTTTTTATAGCTATTGCACTACTTACTATTGCGGCTGTGGTTTTGATTACCGAGGGTCAGCGCAATATCCCAGTCTCCTATGCTAGACACATGGTCGGCACCAAGAGTATGGGTGGAGTCAATACTAATTTGCCACTACGAGTAAATCAAGCTGGCGTGATCCCAATCATCTTTGCAGTTTCAGTTGTTTTGGTACCTCCGATGATTGCTCAATTTTTTCTAAAATCTAGCGTGTTGTGGATAGCTAATTCCTCACAGTGGATTATCGATACTTTCCAAGGCAAGTTATTCCATAATATATTTTATTTCTTGTTGGTTGTTTTGTTTACTTATTTTTATACCTCTGTTATTTTCAAACCTCAACAGATTGCTGAAAATTTACAAAAACAAGGCGGCTTTATTCCTGGTATTAGACCAGGTCGCCCTACGGCCGATTATCTCAACATGGTGATGAATAGGGTTATTTTAGCTGGCGCTGTTTTTCTTGGTTTGATTGCTATCCTACCAGACTTGATCAGATCATTTGCCGGTATTGCTACCTTAGCCTTTGGTGGTACTAGTTTGTTGATCGTAGTATCGGTCGCTATTGAGACGGTCAAGCAAATTGATGCTCAGCTGGTGATGAGAGATTACGAGGGTTTTTAAATAGTTAAAAATAAGCCCGAGTTTAGCTCGGGTTTTTTGATTGAGTAAAGTGCTAGCTTTTGCTATAATTCACCCAGTGAAATACCGCTACAATATACTTTAATTAAAATTTAAATAGTCATAAATATAGAGCTAAAAATATTTCGAAAGTATTAATTAGCGGTAGTTCTCGTGCTTAACACGAGAACTATTTCACGGGGTAAATTATAAATAATAAATAATAACATGTCAGACTATAAAATAAGTAAAGTAATATTAATGGGAGCGCAGGGCTCAGGTAAAAGTACGCAGAGCCAAGTAATCACTGATTATTTAGATATCAATATTTTGGCGGCTGGAGATTTACTCAGATCAGCTATTCGCCAAGAGACAGAGCTTGGCGTCAGGATTAAACATTTTGTCAACAATGGTGAGATGATACCTGATAGCTTGATGATCTCTTTGATGCTAGAGGAGTTAAAAAAAGATGAATACAAAAAAGGTTTTTTGATAGATGGCTTTCCTCGTACTATTTATCAGGCTTCCAATTTAGATCAACATTATTTAATTGACTTGGTTATTAATATCGACATTACCGATGAAATAGCTGTCAATCGTATAGTTGGTCGTCGTATTTGTAGAAATGGACACGTTTTCCACATAGAGCATCGTCCTTCTGGTCTTGATTCTACTTGTGAAATTTGTCACGAACCTTTGCATTTCCGTGAAGATGATCGTGAGGATTTATTGCGCAAAAGATTGAAATATTATAGAGAAGAAACTTCAAAACTTTTAGAATATTATCAGCAACAAAATAAGTTAGTGGTCATTGATGGTAAAGGTAGCATTGCTGATGTAGCTAAGTTAATCATTGCTTATTTGGATAAAAATGCTAGATAAAAAAACTGCACTAGAAATAAATGCTTTACGTGAGGGTGCTAAGATATTACACGATGTCTTGTATGCTGTAGCTGCCAAAGTGCAGCCAGGAGTTAGTGGTTTAGAGCTAAACAAAATTGCCGAAGACTTGATAGCTAAAGCTGGCGCCAAACCGTCATTCAAAAATTACAGAGGTTTTCCAAACTCTTTGTGTGTTTCTGTGAATAAGACAGTAGTGCACGGTATACCAAATAAGCAAGCACTAAAAGAAGGGGATATTGTTGGTTTAGATTTGGGTATCAAGTACAAAGGTTTGTATACTGACATGGCCTTGACTGTGCCAGTTGGTAAAATATCCAAAGAAGCTAATAAATTATTAGAAGTTACTAAAAAATCTTTAGCCATTGCTATTAGTCAAGTTGGTCCGGATAAAGGTATAGAAGAGATAGGTAAAGCGATAGAAAAATTTGTAAAGCCCTATGGCTATGGTATTGTCCAAGATTTAGCTGGTCATGGTGTAGGTCGAGCTGTTCATGAAGATCCTTTGGTGCCAAATTATAATACTGGTCAAAAATTACCAAAAATGTTTCCGGGTCTTGTACTGGCTATCGAACCCATGTTGATTATGGGTGGTGATTTTAGAGTGGAGACAGCTAGCAATGGTTGGGATGTTGACAGTCAAGATGCTTCACTGAGTGCGCATTTTGAACACACAGTCGTAGTGACTGAGGATGGTTGTGAGGTTTTGACATAATTATAATATATGCCCAATAAAAAATTTTTAGGCATGGACTATGGTGATAAAAATATTGGTTTGAGCTTGGGTGAGCTTGGTAGTATTGCTGTTCCCTACAAAATTATCACTAATATTAGCCAAGAAAGTATAATTGCCGAGTTAGAGGATATTATAAAAAATGAACAAATTGACGGTTTAGTGATTGGTACGCCAACTAGCTTGTCTGGTGATCAGAATGAGCGAGCGGATATTACTAATAATTTTATTGAGTATTGTCGCAAGAATATCAGCGTGCCAGTACATGTGGTCAATGAGAGCTTTACTTCACAATTGTATACCAAGCAGGGTGTGACCAAAAATATAGATAAATATGCGGCCACGGCAATTTTAGAAACATTTTTAGCACAAAATGAACCTAAATTATAATTATCTTTTTATTTTTATTGCCAGCTTTGTACTGTCATTATTACTGACTGCTGTTTATATTTTTTTTGCTAAAAAATTTAATTTTGTCGATGATCCAACAGGCAATCCTCGCAAGATTCATAAGCAACCAATACCTTTGGGTGGCGGTCTGGCTATTTTTTTATCTCTATTTATTATTATTGCTTTTTTATCAAAGCAAGGTTTATTGCTTGATCACAAGGTAACCCCACAAATTATTTGGGCTATTTTTATAGCTAGCTTTATTTTGATGTTTAGTGGTTATTGGGATGACAAATTTTCTTTGAAACCATGGCAATCATTGATCGGCCCAATCATAGCCGTAGTTATTGTGATGTTTGCTGGTTTACATATTAGCTATATTACCAACCCAGCCGGCGGTATTTTAAACATTGATAAAGTGTGGTTTGGTTATTTGAGTTTGATTTTGACTTTTTTGTGGCTGCTAGGCATGACCTATACTACGAAATTATTAGATGGCATCGATGGTTTAGCTTCCAGTATTTGTCTAGTGTCTAGCTTGATGATTTTTATTGTCAGTTTGACTTGGGATATCAAGTATTCCACCACTTCATTTATTGCTCTAGCTTTAGCTGGCGCAGCTTTAGGTTTTTTAGTTTGGAATTGGCATCCAGCCAAAGTTTTTTTAGGTGAAGGTGGTAGTACTTTCTTGGGTTTTACTTTGGGTATTTTAGCTATCATATCTGGTAGCAAGATAGCTACTGCTTTGCTAGTGATGGGAGCTCCGATTATTGATGTAGCTTTAGTTATTTGGCGTCGTTTGAGACAAAAAAAATCTATTTGGCAAGGTGACAATGAACATCTGCATTTTAAATTAAGGCAATTGGGCTTGAGTCAATCGCAAATAGTTTTATTTTTAGCTTTTTTAAGCCTATGTTTTGGTGTGATTGCTATATTTTTTAGCACCAAGATAAAAATTATATTTATATTTTTATTTATAGTATTTTTACTTATCTTTAATTATTTTATCAACAATTATTTAAACAAAAAATATGAAAAATTATAAATGGTTAGTCATTTTTATTATTTTTGCTTGTTTGCTAGTGGGTGTTTTGTTAAAAGTATCCAATGTCAATCTAGTTAAAAATTTTAATAACGAACAATCAGTCAATCAACAGAATCAAGATATAAAAATTGAAGATACAAATTCTCCGCAAATAAAAATTGCTGATCAGACTTTTTTGGTAGAAGTAGCTATTGATCCAGCTATTCAAAAAAAAGGTTTGTCTGGTCGTGATAGCTTGGCGGAAAATGCTGGTGTTATTTTTGTTTATCCCAGTAAAAGTATTTTAGCTTTTTGGATGGTTGATACGAAATTTAATATTGATTTATTATGGATAAATGATGACAAAATAGTTGGTCTTGAGCGAAACATGCTAGTCCCAGTAGCCGGTACCGAGGACAAGGATTTGCTCATTTATCGCTCTCCAGAGGCCGTAGACAGGGTCTTGGAGATAAATAGTGGCTTAGTGGACAAATATGGCATAAAAGTAGGTGATAAGCTAGAATACAAGAATATTAACTTTTAATATATGCAGCCAGACAGATGGTTGGAATTGAAGCAGGAATTGAAGCAAAAGTTTGAATTAGAGGATGAATATGACGAAGAGCTTGATCATGGCAGTCAAGAAGTATTGGGCTTTGTGAGTCCGATGGGTCGGGTAAAATTATGCTTTGTAAAAAAGCCAAAAGTGTTGGATAAAAAAACTACCTATTCCAATCGTATTGGTTCTGGAGTTAGTGTCGAATATGTTTATGATCCAGAAAATTTTACCTACCATTTAGATGTATTTTTGTGGTCAGAGGGTAATGAGCAGTGGGAAAAATTAGTTAATCAAAATGCTTTCAATTAAAAAAATAGGACAAAAAAATATTTGGTTATTTGGTTTCCCGCTACTTTTATTGATGGTGATTTTTATTTTCTTTAAATTTTTTGCAGTAGACTCAACTATCAGTAATAAAGAGGATTATCTAAAAGTAGTTCGTCCAAAATTAACATCGGTCATAGCTAGCCCTGATAGTCAGCATATCGTCGAGACTAGGGAATTTTTGTATAATATCAAGACCAGTGATCGCTCTATTGGTAGTTATCATTTACCTTTGTATATGGTCTTTTCCTTGTGGTCCAAGTATACTGAAACTAGGGATCTAGCTACTTTAACCAAAATTTTAGGTATTTTGGAGGAGCTCAAAATTTCTATACCAGAGCTACAAGAGCAAATAAATGGTATTATACTTATATTAAAACAAAATGTTTAAATCCGTAGCATACATTTTAAATCCACTTTTTTTACTACTGGCTTGGTCTGTTTTTTTCTACAACGAAAAAGGTTTGTGGGTTTGGTTGATTTTTTCCTTATTGAGTATTATTTTGACAGCTATTTTGACTAGTGGTTATTATTTTTGGAAACATAAACTGCAATGGTTCAATTTTTTAGTTATTTATTTATCCCAATTTAGCTTTTTATTGATGTTGAAAAATTCTTCAGCTCGTTATTTTTCGGCGGTAGTGATTTGTGCGTTATGGTCCTTTACTTGGTGGATGTTGAAGCAGTATTTTAAAAACTATTTGAGTCCGAGCCAGTTGGAATACATGGCTTTCAAAAAATATTGGTATATTCTGAATTTGTGGTTCTTACTTACCAGTGCCTATGCTTTGACAATTTTTTTAAGTCTGGATTTTTATTATATGGCCATATTTGTGGTTTTGGTTATTTTGGCTATGGCCAAAGATTTATTTGTGAGTAAAAAATCTTGGACTTGGACATCTTGGCTTTTAGTAGCTGTATTTTTTGCTCAGGCTTTTATGTTGGTATATTTTTTGCCGGTTAGTTTTTATGTATCCGGCACTATAGTTGTCTTATGGTTTTATTATTTTGTGACCTTGTCTTTGGATGAAAAAAAGAAAGCTAAATGGCCTATTATCATCGTATTGTTAGTTACATTTTTTTTGTTACTTAGTTCATTGTATATTATATTATAAATATATATTTACCCAGTTAGAAATTTGCGTATTTTAGCTGGAGTATATATGATAAGGTAAGATTGATATTAATTAAAGTAATTCTAAAGGGATGGAAGAAAAAAAAGAGCATTTTGTGAGACCAACTACCGAAAGACCACCATCATTGGTCAGTTTGACTATATTGGCGGTTATTTTTGGTTTATTAGCTGGTTTTGGTGGTTATTTGATTGGCAAGTGGTTTATTCCATCCAATATAGCTTTTTTGTCCAATCAGCCAGATATCAAGATTAACCTAGAACAACCATTGACTTCAGTAGCCAATAAATATGATGCTAGTGTAGCTGGTTTATATAAGAGCAATAAAGTAATATCGGATTTAAGTAGCCCGGTATTTGATCGAGCTGATTATCTAGGAGCAGCTGTAGCTGTGACTTCTGATGGTTGGCTCATGTCTACCGATCAGGTAGCCTTGACTGCCCAAAGTAAAGTAGTGATCAATGATAAAGTTTTTGATATTGAACAAATAAAAAAAGATGCATTTTCCGGTGCAGTTTTTATAAAAATTAAGACCAGTGATTTATTGGCTATCAACTTTCAGTTGACTGAGGGAGTAAAGGCGGGCGAGAGGATTTTTACTGATCAAGAGCTAGCCAATAGCCTGAATCATACTTTTAGTACAGCCTTGTTGGGCAATATTCATTTTACCAATGGCACCTATCTATCTACGGATAGTATAGACTATTATTATCAACTGACAGACCTGAGTGCCAATGAAGTGAGTCTAGCTTCGCCATATTTCAATCTCAAGGGTGATTTGCTTGGCTTAAGCTATAAGTTAAATCAAGACATTGTCTTGTTGCCAGCTGATTATTTGAAGCAGGCCGTCAAGCATTTATTAGGTAATACCGAAAGGGCAGTTTGGGGTATTAGCTATATTGACTTAGAGAATAATAGTGGTCTAGAAGAAAAAGGTGATTATGTGCATAACCCTGTTTTAAATAAGGCAGTGTTAGTTAATAGTCCTAGCTATAAGGCTGGCTTGAAAGCTAAGGACAGGATTATTTCTGTTAATAACGATGCCGTCACCAAAGATAGGACCATTACATCAATATTACAAAATTATCGACTTGGGGATAAGATTATACTGAGAGTAGTGAGAGATGGCAAAGAAATGGATCTAGAAATGAAATAATCGACCCTCCGGGTCACCTTCCGGGTGGGATAGAAAAACCCTGAGTTTAACTCAAGGTTTTTTTGTTTAGCTTTATTTTACCTTCCGGGTCACCCTCCGGGTTGATTTTTTTATTGACTAATTCTGGGTTGGGGCTAAATTTTTTATTACGTATTTTCCATTGGTCGACAAATTGTCCTAATCCTTGTTTTTGTAGTTGGTTATAGCGGCGAGTAGATTTTTGAGACCATTCTACCAGCGAGGCAAAACTTATTTTATATCTTCCTTTGACCACGATATATTTGAGCTCTTCGGCCTTGATAGCTTCCCGGATTGTTTTGGAGGATACGCCAAATAGTTTGGCTGCCTCAGATACTGATAGTCTAATAATATTTTCCATAGTTTTTTTCTTCGAGCGAGAGTAGCGAGTCGAGAAGTTCTAGAAATAGGTAGTTCTCGACTACGCTCGAACAAATTATGATTTAAGTATACACTATTCTACACCTTCAGCTATAAATCGTCAATTTAAGGCATACTTATACACAGTACGGCGCGGTGGTTTTTTGGGTCATTGCGAGTGTCGTGAAGCTGGATGCCTGCCTGCTCCTCGAGTCTGAGCGACTCTCGGAGTCGAAGAACGGCAGGCAGGTGTCGCCTAGGTCTCCTCGCAATGACAATAAACATAGGCCACCGCGCCGCTTAAAAACAACCTTCGAGGTTGAATCAATATAAACCTTATAGATGAAGATAACCCTCGTTTTGACACAAGATCAACCTTCGAGGTCAACCTCGAAGGTTGATCTATACCAGCTTTACAAAGATGGCAAAATCTGTTATAATGTGGCTTATATATTATGATTATTTACAGTAGTAGGCATTATGCGGTAAAATACGGTCTAAATGGCCTATTTAAGGTGTAATATTTTGCGAGTAAGCACGTCTATATTTATGTACAGTTTGAAGGATAGTTTACAAGAGAAAATACAGTTGCTAAAGCTGAAAAATGGTGATTCCGAGGCTTTTGCTTTTTTTTATGACCAATATATGATCCGCGTCTATCGCTTTGTCTATATGAGAGTGAGCGATAAGGCGGTGGCCCAGGATCTGACTCAAGATATATTTTTGAAGACTTGGCAACACTTGGTAGATAAAAAAGAGATTCAAAATTTCGGTGCCTTTATCTTCCGTGTAGCTCGCAATGCCATTATTGACTACTACCGTTTGTCTCGCCGTCAAGAATTGCCACTAGAGTATGCTGATGAGACAGAGGATCCATACACTGATCAAAAGACTAGTAGTATTGATAAGGACATTGACTTGCAGTCCTTGCTAGAGCTACTGAAAAAAATGAAAGCAGAGTATCAAGAAGTATTGATCCTACGCTATGTCGAAGATCTCTCTATAGATGATATAGCTCAGATCATGCAAAAGGATAAAAACAACATCAGAGTGCTACTACATAGAGCACTGACTAAATTAAAAACTTTAAACAACAATAAGTAAGAGGGTATCAGAAAATTATGAGCATTCGTAAACAATTAGCTCAATTAAAAAAATTATCAGACATCAATCCCGATGAGCAATGGGCTCACGCTACCAAGTACGCTATTATGTCCGAGGTGAGCGTGCAGAGTCGTTTGATAAAATCTCAGAAGCAATCATTTAGCGATGGCTTTACTTTGTTTTTTGCTGACTTTTTTTCTAAATTAGTACCATCCTTGACCAAAGTGGTGGCTGTAGTACTAGTGTTGTCCGTTGGTTCTGGTTTCAGTCTAGTAGCTCAGGCTTCTGTACCTGGTGAGATGCTCTGGCCAATCAAGCGAAACATGGAGGAAGCTGAGCTAGCCCTGACACTCAGTCCAGTCAAAAAGACAGAGCTACATATTAAACATATCAATACTCGCTTGGATGAAATAGATAAGATCTTGGAAGATAAAAAAGATAATACTAGTCCAGAAGACAATGTTAAAACAGAGGTGGCTATAAAAAAAGCGGTCAGTCACCTAGAAAGAGATGTAGTAGCTGTTGATAACTCTCTCAAGATAGTCAAAGAAGAGAAGAGTCCAATGCAAGTTGTGGCTTTGGTAGAAAAAGTAGCCAATGTAGCTAATGAGACCGCCAATAATCTAGATCAAAAAGTATCAGCCTCTCAAAATACAGAAATTGCTAAAGCATTAGATGATGCCAAGAAGGTCAATCAAGAAGTAAAAGATTCAGCCGTCAATCTAGCTATCACTGTCCACGAAGAAGTGGTAAGTAATGTTGCTAAAGATACGGCATTATCTAGTATTTCTACTTCTCAGACAGATGAGGTAATTACTCAGAATGGAGTAAACTCTGATGAGCTCAAAGCTGTGACTGAGGTGGTAGCGAAGATTATTAGCTCCGAGCTACAAGTAGTGTCCCAAGAAGTAGCTAATGCTAAAGATAAGGTAGAGAGTGTTGATAAAAAAGATATTACTAATTTACCAAAATCTACCAATACAAAGATAGGGGAGTCTGATGCCAAGGCTATAGAAAGTATCGATACCTTGAAGATGCATCCAGATATTATGGAAACTAACCTGACTCAAGCCAAAGATTTATTGAATCAAGGTAATCTCAAGGACAGTATGGAAAAGATTACTGAGGTCAAAGAAACCTACAAACAAGCTGAGATAGTCATAAAGAGAATAGAGGAGGCTAATATTATCGGCACTTCTACAAGCACACCTACCACTACTAAACCGATTTTATTACCAGTGGGTACTACTACCAAGCCAGTAGCTAC
>CAYVXP010000010.1:10256-13250 GCA_964455165.1 uncultured Gammaproteobacteria bacterium | reverse complement strand
CGACAGGCTTCTCAATTTTTGAATCTTCGCAGTGAAAGTAGTACTCGTTTTGAAAAATCTTTGGATCCAGAGTTGACTTTGGTAGCTATTGATAAAGTCGTTGAGCTTTTGTTGAAAGTCTGTCCAGAAGCTACTGTGGCTAGTGAGGTGACCGATATAAATAACAATCCTTTTCCAAATGTAACACTAGAGGTCAGTGAACAACTTATCAATGATCGTTTTGGTGTAGCCATACCTAGTAAAGATATCGTCAGTATTTTACAAAGATTGCAGTTTGAAGTGGTGAATAAGAAAGGTAAGTATACTATCAAAGTACCTAGTTTTAGAGCGACTAAAGACATTTCTATCCCAGAAGATATAGTAGAAGAGGTGGCTCGTATTTATGGCTATGACAAGATTCCTTTACAGTTGCCAAAGCTTGAGGTCAAAGAGCCTATTACTGATATTAGAGTGCAAGCCGAAAGAGATGTAAAACAATGGCTAGCTTTTGCTCAAGGGTATAATGAGGTTTATTCTTATGCTTTTTGCGACCAGACTTGGGCCAATATTTTGAATTTTGATATGGACACTCATATCAAAGTAAAAAATGCCATTAATCCAGAACAAACATATTTAAATAAATCATTGTTACCGAATCTTTTGAGTATGGCTGCCAGCAACTGGCGCTGGTATGATAATTTCAAAATATTTGAGTTGCAAAGAGTTTTTGACAAGAGCGACAAGAGTCATCATTATACCGATCAACTACACAAAAAATATTTACCTCAGCAGTCCAAACATTTGACTGGAGTGCAAGTAACTAATGGTAATAGTGAAAAATTATTTTTTGAACTAAAAGGTTTACTAGAGTCTTTGGCCGATTATTGGGGTTGGAAGATCAGTTTTGAAAATTTAGAATTAACTTATGCTCCTATAGCTTATTCTGTTATTATCGAGGGTTCTAGGATGGGATTTTTTGGAATTTTAAAAACAGAATTATTTTCTACTAACAATAAAAATGTAGTGGTGGGTTTTTGGGATTTAGATTTTTCTAATGTCGTGAAACATATTAGTCAAAGTAAGAAGTATCAGCTTTTACCAAAATTTCCGAGTGTCAATCGTGATATGGCTATTGTGCTTGATAAAAAAATACAATGGCAAGATATTGTGCAGAATATTTATAACACTTCTGCTTTGATTAAAAACATCGAGCCTTTTGATATTTTTATGGGTAAAGAGATAGGGGATGATAAAAAATCAATTGCTTATCACTTGGAGTTTCGTAGTGACGATCGTACATTACTCACTGAAGATGTTGATAAAATTATGGCTGATATTTTAGCGGTTTTGACTACGAAGTTTGAAGCTAGATTGAGATAGTATTTTTTGTTAAAATTTTGGCTAATATTAGCCTAATAATAAGGATAAAAAACGACCAATTTTTGGTTGTTTTTTTTGCTATTTTATGCTAAAATACTAGCAGTTATATAGCCATTATTTGGCTCAAATTTTAATTTAAATTGATTATTATGTCTAAGGAAGAAATCAAAAAACCAGCTAAAAAAGACGGCTATACAGCCGAAAATATTACAGTGCTTGAAGGTCTAGATCCAGTTCGCAAAAGACCGGGTATGTATATTGGTAATACGGCTTCAGCTGGTTTACACCATTTGATTTGGGAAGTGGTGGACAATGGTATCGACGAAGCTATGGGTGGTCATGCTGATACGATTGAAGTAAAGTTGTTACCAGATAGCATGGTTTTTGTTTCTGATAATGGTCGTGGTATTCCAGTTGATATTCATAAACAGACTAAGAAGTCAGCCCTTGAGACCGTCATGACCACTTTGCATGCTGGCGGTAAATTTGGTGGTGGTGGCTACAAAGTATCCGGTGGCTTGCATGGTGTCGGTGTTTCAGTGGTAAATGCTTTATCTGTCTATATGCGGACGGAGATTCGTCGTGAAGGTAAAGTTTGGATGCAAGAGTATAAACGTGGTAAGGCTCAAGCCAAGGTGCAGGCAATCGGTAAGGCCGATACTACTGGTACTACTCAGATTTATCAGGCTGATCCGACTATATTTACAGTATTGGATTATGATTGGGATTTGGTAGTTGAGCACTTGCGTCAGCAAGCTTATTTGACTAAGGGTGTCAAAATAAATATTTATGATGAGCGTGATCCAAAGGATCTAAAAAAATATCGTTATTATTTTGAGGGTGGTATTGCTTCCTATATTCGTCATCTCAACTTCAACAATGAAGTCAAGCAAGAAAAAGTTTTTTACGTCAACAAAACTAAGGATGAAATTCAAGTAGAAGTAGCTTTTCAGTATACGACTGATTATCGTGAAGTCATGTATTCTTTTGCCAATAATATTCACAATATAGAAGGTGGTATGCATTTGGTTGGTTTCAAAGCTGCTTTGACTAGAGTATTGAATAAATATGCTCGCAAGAATAATTTCTTGAAAGAAAAAGATGATAATCTAACTTCTGATGATGTGCGCGAAGGTTTGACAGCTATCGTCAGTGTCAAATTACCTGATCCACAGTTTGAAGGTCAAACCAAAGCTAAGTTGGGTAATGCCGAAGTTCGTCCAATAGTAGAGTCTATCTTTGCTGAGTCCTTAGAAATATTTTTAGAAGAAAATCCACGCGATGCCAAAGAGATTTTGGGTAAGTGTTTGTTGGCTGCCCAGGCTCGTTTAGCTGCGCGCTCAGCTCGTGAGACAGTTTTGCGTAAAGGTATGCTCGAAGGTTTGACTTTGCCTGGTAAACTTTCAGATTGTTCTAGTCGTAATCCCAAGGAATCTGAGCTATTTATCGTTGAGGGAGATTCGGCCGGCGGCTCAGCTAAGCAGGGTCGTGATCGTAAGTTTCAGGCTATCTTGCCTCTGCGTGGTAAGATTTTGAATGTGGAGAGAGCGCGTCTTGATAAGATGTTGGCTAACAATGAAATAAAGTCCTTGATTATTGCCTTGGGTACCAATATAGCAGAAGCTTTCAATATAG
>CAYVXP010000010.1:0-10246 GCA_964455165.1 uncultured Gammaproteobacteria bacterium | reverse complement strand
GCACATATCTATATTGCTCAGCCACCACTTTACCGTATTCAGCAGGGCAAAGATATCCAGTATGTTTACAATGAAGAAGATTTAGAAAAGCTCAAGAAAAAGTTGAACATCAATGATGCTGATATGTTGGTTGGTGAAAATAATAACCAAGAAGGTCAAGAGCTAGAAGAAGAGGAAGAGGAGAAAGAAGTTAAAAAATCACCAAAGCTTAATATGCAGCGTTACAAGGGTTTGGGTGAAATGAATCCTACTCAGCTTTGGGAGACCACCATGAATCCTGAAAGTAGAATTTTGAAAGTAGTGACTGTAGATGAGGCAGCCAAAGCCGATGAAGTATTTGAAATCTTGATGGGTGCTGATGTAGCACCGAGAAAGAAATTTATTCAGACACATGCCAAGTCTGTAAAGAATTTAGATATTTAATTAATCCAAAATAAAAATATGAAATTAAATTTAACTGATCGATCTGGCCACGTGTTGCTAGGTTTAATTATTGCGGTTGTAGTGACTGCTTTATTGGCTGGAGGTTTAGTTTATTCTTGGCAAAAAAAACAAGGTGATGATAAAGTAAAAGAAGTTTCCAAACAGGCCGAAGAAGCCTCGACTAAAGCTAGTGAATTGGAACAGAAGTTGACTGAAGAGCAAAGAAAAGCCGAAGAGCAAGCCAAACAAGACCTTGATGCTCCACAGGAGTGGGTGAATTATGCTAGCGTTAATTATAATTTATCATTCTTTTATCCAAAGTCTTGGAAGATTACCGATACTATCAGTGATCAAGTTGGCGATTTTTCGGGTATTAGTTTGACTCCTCCTGCTACGAGCGGAGATATTTTGTGGGGCATGCAAGTATATAAAAGTTCAGATACTACTATAGATAAGATCGTTGCTGATATGGGCAAGCAATTTACTGATAGAAAAGTAGAAAAAGAAAAAATCAGTGTTAATGGTTTAGCGGCCACCAAGGTTGTTGTGACTACTGCCACTACCCCAGATTGGTATTATGAGCAAATTATTGTCTCTGCTAATGGCAAAATTTATACCATCAGCAATGGTGCGGTTAAAGACGATAAATTTGAAACTTTTTATAAAAGTATCATAATTAAATAATTTACTTAGCATGAATTTGAATTATTTCAAGTTCATGTTTTTTTACCCAAAAAATGGAACAAATTATTAGTCTCAATACTTTAAGTATTTTAGCTCTCAGCAAATTGTTGCTGGCCATATTTGTAGTGTTTTTTGCGATTG
This sequence comes from uncultured Gammaproteobacteria bacterium, assembly GCA_964455165.1. Classification (GTDB taxonomy): domain Bacteria; phylum Patescibacteriota; class Patescibacteriia; order UBA1558; family GWA2-36-10; genus CALMZN01. The sequence continues at coordinate 8,998 of CAYVXP010000010.1, read as the reverse complement.
GCTGGTGGCGTAAATATCGACCAATTTATTTTTTGAGTATTTTTGGCGGACTGATTGTTTTGTTTTATATTGTCTTAGCTAAAGATTTACAAAAAATGTGGTGGGGCACAGTTGGTGATGAATTACTAGTTTCTGGGTATCTGGGCCATGTGATGTTTGGTGATGCTAGTCGTGATTTTTATTATGGCTGGTTACCAAATTTTTATCCGCCCTTATATTTTTGGGTTACTGGCTTTGTAGCTAAATTTTTTGTTAATAGTGGCATAGCCGCTGCTAAAGTTGGTATACTTGGTACTTTCGTTATTTGGTTTTGGGGTACTTATTATTGGCAAAAATTATTTTGGTCTAAGATTTTCAAAGGAGATAAAAGTAATTGGCCATTGATTAGTAATAATTGGTTTTTTGCTTTATTACCTATTTTTTTATTTTTAGTTAGTGATTTTGATGCTTTGTTGCTCAAGCCCTATGAGGCTCTAGCAGCCTTGCTGTGTATCATTTGGCTGATATTTTGGTCAGTATTGTCTCTTGATGCCAAGTGGACCAAGAATCAATATTTATTTTTAGGCATAAGTTCCGGCTTATTATTTTTATTATTTTATTTTTGGTGGTTTATTTTATTGCCACTTATTTTTGTTTTAGCGTTCACTGCTCGAGATAAAAAAAGTCAATTAAAGAGATTTTTTATAAGTGGCATATTGATGGCTTTGGTATCAGCTGTATTTTGGTGGCCATTACTTATGTCTTTTATCAGGTATGGTCTAGAGAATTGGCAGGCCAAGTTTTTTATTTTTTCTGATTTATTTACTTTTAGTTCTTGGTCAGCTATTTCTTGGCGTTCTATATTGTTACTTTTCGGTTTAATAGGTTTGATTTATTTTTACAAAAAAAATATTGCCATCAAAAGTGTTGCTGGAGTTTTAGTATTTTCTTATTTATATCAACTATTAAGTATAGTCTTATATTTAGTCGGCTATCATCCGGTGCAGGCCTACAAACCATTTATGTTTTTGGGCGGGGCAGCACTAGCTGTCGGACTGACTATCATGTCTTTGTATATTTTTTCTTTACTTAAAGAAAAATACCAAAAACAATCAAATATTATTTTATTAGTATTTTTGGTAGTTATTTTTTCACAAGTACCACTGATTCGCTGGCTAGATGATCCAGTTGTCGTCCATCAGATTGAAAATGACTTGCAAGTAGATAGTAGATCGTCAAAATTAGCCGAGGACATCAGGCAGAATGTACCAGACTATAAGTCACGTACTTGGCTGACTAGTGGGACAGCCAATCTCAATGCTTATTTGCCCTTGTCATATTATATTGCTTTTAGTCCGCACTTTAGTCATCAAGCTGCCCAATACAGCCAGCGTTTGGCTGAGATAAAATCTATGTCTGAGGCTCAAGATAAGTTTGAGTTTATGAAGATCATTAATCAAGGTAAAGCACCAAAAATTGATAGTTTACTTTTTTATGATGATCAGGTAAATAATACTGAGGGAGATTTTACTTTATTTTTTTGGGCTGACAGATATCCCAATGGTGGTCAAGACTTATTGATAAAAATACCGAAAAAAAATATCTCTGAGCAAAATTGGCAAGAAGTATATAATAAAAATAATTGGCGTATATTTTTAAAGAAATAAATAAATGCCGCAATTTGCTACTTGGGAAGAGGAATATCAAGATCCAAAACTAGTTACTAAAAAAGCTGAGCCACAAAATGATACTTTGCGTTTTTTTAAATACTTAAAAAAAGAAGCTAAATTAGAATTAAGTAATTTGAAAATTTTAGATCTGGGCTCTGGTACTGGTAGGAATACTAATTATTTGGCGGAGCTCGGCAATCAAGTTGTTGGTTTAGAAATATCTAATACAGCTATAAATATAGCAGTTGAGCGTGCCAAAATTTTAAATATTCAGAAAAACGTGCAATATATCAAAAAAAGTATTGGCTCTATTTATCCTTTTGCTGGTCAATATTTTGATTTAGTTTTGGATGTCACGTCTTCCAATTCGCTCAATGAAAAAGAAAGAGGAGTTTATCTTGGGGAAGTCAGTCGTACTTTAAAAAACGGTGGCTATTTTTTTGTCAGGGCACTGTGTAAAGATGGCGATAAAAATGCTAAAAATTTATTGAAAGTCAGTCCTGGTCCAGAAAAAGATACCTACTTCATGAAAGATTTGAACTTAACAGAAAGAGTTTTTAGTGAAGAGGATTTTCGTAAAATTTATGGTGCCTATTTTAAGATAAAAAAAATCAGCAAGCGATCTGGCTATACTAGATTTGCTGGTCAAAATTACAAAAGAAACTATTTATTGGCTTATCTACAAAAAGCACCCGTCTAGCTAGCGGGGCCTTATTTTGCTCAATGCTAGCCCAAAAAGTCCTATTTTTAGCCCCTCTTGCCAAAACTTTTTCTTTATGATATACTATTGGCACATTAAACAGCTTCTCAAGCTGTTTTAAAGAACTTATTTTTCCCCAATATGAGTAAATTAACTGATTATTTTAAAGGAGCCAAGGAAGAATTGGCTAAAGTAGTCTGGCCTAGTCGCCAAACTACTATTAACCACACTTTAGTGGTTATTCTCATTTCTGTGATTGTGGCTGTCTTTTTGGGCGCTGCTGATTATGGTTTGAGTAAAATTCTAGAATTGGTATTGATTAAATAAATTAAAAGACACCTATGCCAAAGCAAACAGCCCAACAAGGTCGACGCTGGTACGTCTTGCACACTTATTCTGGCTACGAGGAAAACGTTTCCAGAAATTTGCACCAGAGAATAGAATCCATGGATATGGAGGATAAAATTTTTGATATCTTGATTCCTACCGAAAGTAAAATCAAAATCAAGAATGGTAAACGTAAGACTCTTAAGGAAAAGATTTTTCCTGGCTATGTTTTAGTCAACATGATAGTTACTGACGCTTCTTGGTATGTAGTACGTAATACTCCTAATGTGACTGGTTTCGTTGGTTCTGGTACTACACCTACTCCTGTTTCTGACGAAGAAATGAAATCATTGTTGCAACGCATGGGTCAAGAAGAGCCAGAGTACAAGATCGATATTGAAATCGGTGAATTGGTCAAAATTGTTGATGGACCATTCAAAGATTATGAAGGTAAGGTTTCTGATATTGATGAAGCTCGCGGCAAAGCCAAAGTATTGGTTTCCATGTTTGGTCGTGAAACGCCGGTGGAATTGGACTTTTTACAAATTAAGAAAGTATAATATTTTAAAAGATATTAATTAAATTATATGGCAAAAGAAATTAAACAATTAGTGAAATTACAGATCCAAGGTGGAAAAGCTACTCCTGCTCCTCCAGTTGGTACAGCTTTGGGACCCCATGGTTTAAACATCCAAGACTTCGTAGTCAGATTCAATGATGCTACCAAAGATAGAATGGGTGAAGTCGTGCCAGTAGAGATGACCATCTATACTGATCGCACTTTTGATTTTATCCTCAAAACTGCTCCAGCCTCAGAGTTGATAAAAAAAGCTTTGAAATTGGAAAAAGGTTCTGGTAAACCATTGCAAGACAAAGTCGGTGTTTTGACTGATGCTCAGTTGACCGAGATTGCCAAGACAAAAATGTCTGACCTAAACACTACTGACATTGAAGCTGCCAAGCGTATTATTGCTGGTACTGCTCGTCAGATGGGTGTAAAAATTCAAGAATAAATTTTAATCAGGAGGGAGCTTTGTTTAGTCGATAGAGCGCTAGGACCTCTACAAATTACAATAATATGAAAATCGGAAAAAGATTGAAAAACTTTAAAGCTAAAATAGATAATATGAAAGTCTACGAAGCTGCAGAGGCAGTGAAATTAGTCAAAGAGACAGCTAGTCTAAAATTTGACGCTACTATCGAAGCTCATGCTAAATTGGGCATTGATCCAAAAAAAGGTGAGCAGATTGTCAGAGCTTCTGTAAATTTACCACATGGTTCTGGTAAAAAAGTCCGCATTGCTGCTTTTGTAGCTGATACTGATGCCAAAAAGGCTATGGATGCTGGGGCTACTATTGCTGGTGGAGAAGCTTTGATTGAAGAAATCAAAAAAACTGGCAAATGTGATTTTGATATTGCTATCACTGTGCCAGATATGATGAAACATTTGGCAGCCATTGCTAGAGTTTTGGGACAAAAAGGTTTGATGCCTAATCCAAAAACTGGTACTATCGGTACTGACATTGTCAAAATGATCGAGGAGCTCAAAAAAGGTAAGGTGACTTACAAAAATGATGACACAGCCAATGTGCATCTAGCTATTGGTAAAGCCTCTTATACTGAAGAACAGATTTTAGCTAACTTTGAAGCCTTTGTGGATTCATTGAAAAAAGCTAAACCACAGAATGTTAAAGGAGTTTATGTAAAATCAGTTCACATTAGCTCTACTATGGGACCAAGTGTCAAAGTAGCTACAAATTAATTTTTTTAAAAAATCCGCTAATTCTTGTAATGTCATTCCCGCGAAGGCGGGAATCTACCATTGTTCTGCCTTAGGGCAAATAAATGCGAGATCCCGGATCAAGTCCGGGATGACAATATTAGATAAGCGGATTTTTGTTTTATAAAAAAAGATCCGCCGCGCCTCACTCTGCTGTTGCAGAGCTGGGCGCGGCGGTAGTTGATCACATGCCTGGCAACCTCTGTTGCCTTTCTTGGGCTGCGCATTCTGCACAGAGTCGCCGCTCTGTTTTGAGTTGTGACAGAGACTTGTTGTGGTCCTTGATGTCTTCTTGGACTTCGTTGTCGCAGAGAGGTTTTGTACACTTCAGGATAACCTTCATGATTCATCACCTCCCTAGCCAGGCTTGTTGATTTGGTTGACCGTTGTGGAAAACCTAAATCATCTTAGTCTATAGTATTTTACTTGTCAATTTGACAAGATTGTGTTAATTTAGCCTCAATATTAAGTCTAAAAATATGCAGTTGATTATAAGCCCAGATTTAAAGGAAAATAAACTAGAGGCAGTATTTTGCCCGGTTTTTGAGGATAGTGAGAAGTTAAGCAAAGTTATCAGCTATTTTAGTAAAAACCAAGTAGCTAGTTTTATTTCCCAAGCTAAAAAAGAAAAATTTCAAGGGCAAAAAAAGCATTTTTTTGTCATGAAGCTAGAAGATAAGCTAGTTGTTTTACTTGGTTTAGGAAAAGTCAGGCGTTTATCTTCAGAAGATTGGCGTGAAACATCTGCTTTAGTTATTAATTTTTTACAAAAATATCAAGCCAAAAATATAGGTCTGATTGCTAGTCAGTGGTTACAGGGTAGCTCTGATTATGATCATCTAGCTCAAAGTTTGGCTGAAGGTTTATATTTAGCTAGTTATAAATTTGATAAATATAAAAAAATTGATAAACAGAGTATCCAAATAAATATTGAGCAAATATTTGTAGAATTTGCTAAAGAAAAAAAGAATAATTTTATAAAAAATTGGCAATTGGGTGAAGCTATGTCACGCGGTACTATTTTGGCTCGTGACCTAGTCAATGAGCCAGCCAATATCATGACACCTACGTATTTAGCAGAAGTTGCCAATGAGATTGCCAAAAACAATAAACAGGTCAAAGTTAAAATTTTGGATAAAGAGCAAGTGGAAAAAATTGGCATGCAGGCTTTTTTGGCAGTTGATCGTGGTTCTCATGAGCCATTGAAGTTTATTCACCTGGTCTATAAACCAAAAACAAAAGCAAAGGAAAAAATTGCTTTAGTGGGCAAAGGTCTTACTTTTGATAGTGGTGGCTTGAATATAAAAACTGGTGATAGCATGTATCAGATGAAGATTGATATGGGAGGCGCAGCTACTGTTCTGGGTATCTTTTCTGTTTTGGAGCAGTTCAATATTAAGGCCGAAGTTCATGGTTTGATAGCGGCTTGTGAAAATATGCCATCAGACAAAGCTATGCGTCCAGGTGATATAGTCCGTAATATGCAAGGCAAGAGTATAGAGATATGGAATACTGATGCCGAAGGTCGAGTGACTTTGGCCGACTCTCTAGCTTATGCTCAAAAGCTTGGTCTTAAAAAAATAGTTGATCTAGCTACGTTAACTGGTGCCGTGATGGTGGCCCTTGGCCCTAATGTGGCTGGTTTGTTTTCAAATAATGAAACACTAGGTCAAGAAATAAAAAAAGCCAGTGAAATTGCTGGTGAGAAAATGTGGTCTTTACCACTAGAAGATGATTATAAAGAATTTAATAAAAGCCAAGTAGCGGATATTCGCAATGCCGCCACAACTCGCTATGGTGGAGCGATCACTGCCGCTTTATTTTTACAGGAGTTTATTAATGAAGGTGTAGCCTGGGCTCATCTGGATATCGCAGCCCCTGCCTATGCTGAGCAGCCACTAAATGCCTACACACCGATTGGTGGAGTTGGTTATGGTGTACGCACACTTTTAGAGTGGTTGCGCAGAGTTTAATTATATTTATTGGCGGCCTCTTGCCAACCATCTTTCAAAATTATCTCTAGGGCCAAATGACAGGAATCAATAATTTCTGGTAGTTTTTTCTTTTCTATAGCACTAAATTTTTTCAAAACAAAATCCTCAGCGCTACCAGTTTGTGGGCCAATACCTAAGCGCAGACGGATAAAGTCAGTTGATTTTAGATGCTGGATGATAGACTCGACGCCATTGTGGCCACCACTAGAACGCTTGGCGGCTACTTTGAAGATACCAAATGGTAAATCAAGATCATCATATATGACTATAATATCTTCATTTTTTAGTTTGTAGAATTTTTTGAGTTTTTGGACGGCTTCGCCGGAGTTATTCATGAAAGTCTGCGCTTGGCATAGAATAACTTTGCCATGCTCGCCTTGAAAACTAGCTGTCAGTGCCTGACAGTCTTTATCCTCAGACCATTTGAGCTGTTTTTTTTCTAATAGGGCATCAAGGGCCAAGAAACCAAAAGAATGTCTAGTTTGTTGGTATTCTTTGCCAGGATTACCTAAACCTACTATTAAGTTCATATTTAAGATTTATCTTTAAGATTTTGAGTTTTTTGTTTTCTTATTACAATCGGCACGCCATTGAAATCAAATTTATAGCGTAGTTGATTTTCTAAAAAGCGGAAATAAGAAAAGTGTAAATCACTTTTGAAATCAACTTTGATAGAAAAAACTGGTGGATTGGTATCAAGCTGCTTCAAATGATAAATGTAGGGATGTTTAGTGCCTTTACCACGAGATGGTTTATGTTGTTTGACAGAATTTTTTAATAATTTATCCAAAGCATTTTCATCGATTGTCTTATTCATGTTTTCCCATATTTCCAAAACCAAAGGCAATAGTTTGCTGAGGTGTGTTTTGGAAGTAGCGGAGGTAAATAAGACTGGCGCCCAGTCTACAAAAGGGAAGAAATCACGGTAGTATTTGTTAAAAGTATTGATTGTATTAGTATCTTTATTTTCAATCAAATCCCATTTATTGGCTAAGATGATTATACCTTTGCCAGCGTCAACGGCTAATTTTAATAGATTTTTGTCTTGTCTGTTCAGTGGCTTAGATACATCGGTCACTAGGATGGTGATGTTAGATTTTTCGATACTTTTGATACTTTGTTTAGTGCTGAGTTTTTCAAAAATATTTGATAATCTTTTATTTTTTTTGCGTAGACCAGCTGTGTCTACAAAGGTTAGATGTTTGCCATGATAATTGATCAAAATATCTTGATTGTCACGAGTGGTATGAGCCATAGGAGAGACAATCAATCTTTCTTGTCCAACCAAAGCATTGATGACAGACGATTTGCCGACATTGGGTTGACCAAAAAGTGTGACCTTGATGGTTTTTTCTTCTGGTGGGGCAATTCTTAGTTTAGATTTTTTTTTGTTGGCTAACAAAGTTTTTACTACCTCATCCAGTAGGTCGCCACAACCACTGCCGCTTTTAGCAGAGATGGGGATTGGCTCACCAAAACCTAAGCGGAAAAAATCAGAAGTTTGTTGGCGCAAGCGATTAGTATCGGCTTTGTTGGCTATCAAGAGAGTTATCTTTTTTTGTTTTTTCAACAGTTGAGCAGCCAATTTGTCGTCAGGCATGATGCCATTTACAGTATCAACCACAAAAAGTACTAAATCAGCTTCTTCCATAGCCATGACGGCTTGTTTTTGTATTTGCTCTTCTATTTCGATATTATTTTCTTCTTGTAGTCCGGCAGTATCTACCAAAATAAAATCCAAGCCATTCCAAGAACAGACTGAATAGTTGCGGTCGCGAGTAGTACCAGACTCTCTTGAGGTAATAGCTTTTTGATGAGAGATCAAGCGATTGAAGAGAGTAGACTTACCAACATTGGTCCGACCAACGATAGCTACTTTATATAAATTTGCCATAAGTTTTTGTTTACTTTATTATACCACCTTTTTACTTCAAAGGGGTGCTAGTCGGTGTGGATGAAGGCGTAGAGCTTGGTGTAGTACTGGTCAAGAGGCTAGGATCTATAGTCGGCACTAGTTGTTTCGAGGTGTCTATCTGCTGATCAAGGCCGAGGATGACTAAGAAGTCTAGTTTTTCCCATTGACCATCTTTGTCCTTGAGGTCCATTTTCTCAGCTAGGACAGCTGGATTGAATTCTAGAGGTACGTTATTTTGAGCTTTGGTTTGGAAGATGGTTTCTAAAGATTTTTTAGTGTAGTCTTTATCTTTTGTAAAATCATAAACAACAGTACTTATTTTACTAGTATTTTGGTCATTGCCATATTTGAGGACATTGTAGCCCATTTGTTGTAGGTGGCTGACAGCTTGTAGGGCTAGACCGGATATTGGCGTACCATTGAGTACAATAATTTTAGCTTTTTCTTGGGGGATTTGGATATAAGAAAATATTTCTTTGACCAATTTATTGATTGAGTCAAAATTTCCACTGATTGGCTGCAAGATAAAGGCACCACTCTGGGCATAGCCGGCCTTGAGGTAGCTACCAGGTCCGTCGTCAATTGATTTGGTGATGACACTTTGTGAGTTGGCACCTTTGGTCATGTGGATCA
>CAYVXP010000009.1:12846-13377 GCA_964455165.1 uncultured Gammaproteobacteria bacterium | reverse complement strand
TTCACCAAATAATTTATATTTACCTCTACTACATACTCATAAGTACCAGATGGCACACTAGCCACATCTGGGACCACAGCACCACCGATACCCATACCACCTTTGGCATCATACATAGCTACTGGGCTATTTTCCCACCAACCAACAATCTTACCAAATTTTACTCCAGATTTTTGGGATAATTCCTTGGCTTTGGCTTTGGCATCAATAATAGCCTTGATCCTAGCCTCTTGCTTGATTTGTGACATATTAGAAAGCTCAAAGGAGATATTGTTGACTTGATTGGCACCGGCGCCTGTGGCAGCAGAAATAATCTTACCAACACGAGAGTTATCAGAAATATCTTTGATGGTGATCAATAATTGTTCATTGACTGAATAGCCAGAAGTAATTGGTCGGCCATTGATATAATCGGTAATAGGATTGAGATTATAATTTTCTGTCTTTATTTCGCTATCAGCAATTCCCTGATCTTTGACGGCCTTGATGATATTGGCCATTTTATCATTGAGCTCTTTCATAGCTTGTTCA